>JAGOCU010000155.1 GCA_017998555.1 Thermoflexales bacterium | reverse complement strand
GGGAGATGGCCCGGCATAAGCGGGGCCGGGCGTTGCGCCGATGCGGGCGACATCGCTGAGGCTCAGCCCGGCCGGCAAGGGCAGCGAAGCGCAGGCGAGGGCAAGAGCCTGCGCGACGCACAGCGCGACGAGCAGCCCAAAACGATGATTTCGGCGCATAGGCTAGTCGCCGACGAACTCGACGAGCTGTCCCGAGGCCAGGCGAAGCGCCGTCACGCGTTGCTGGTTGTCAAAGCGCTCCAGGTCCACGTCGAGGGTCTGGCCGTCGGACCGGAGTTGGTTGCTGAGTTCTTCAACGTTCTCGACGTCAAACCCAACACCGACGGTGCCCGCCAGCGCGCTGTCCGCCCCGATCGCCCGTTGCAGCACAAGTTGCGTGCCCTCGGTCTGGAACACGACAACGTTATCGTCCTCATAGGCGATTGGGATCCCGAGCAGGGTGGCGAAGACATGCCGGTTGGCTTCGAGGTCCTTGGACCACACGGCGACATAGCTGATCTGGTTTGGCATCGATTACAACAACTCCTGGTACACCGCCGCAAGTTTATCAACAATCTTTGACCAGTCGTAGTCCTCCGCCAGACACGCGGCGCTGTGGCCCATCCGCCGCCGTCGCGGTTCGTCGCTGAGCAGGTACTCGATCGCGTCCGCCAGCGCGCCCGGGTCGCGGGGTGGCACCCGCAGTCCGGTTTCGCCGTGCCGGACGAGCTGGGTCAGGCCTCCCACATCAGATGCAATCACCGGCGCGCCGCACGCCATGGCCTCCAGCGCGACCATCCCGAAGGATTCGTAATGCGAGGGCATGACGAGACAATCTGCGGCGGAAAAGTAGAAATTCAGGGAGTCCTGATCTTGCGCGCCCAGGAAAGTGATCAGGTCGCTCAGTCCGAGCTCGGCCCGGAGCGCCTGCAATCGGGCCATCTCCTCATTTGCGAGCACGCCCTCGTCACTCGGATCTCCGCCGATGATCGGGACCGTGAGATTTCGGGGCGACAACTCGGGGCGGCGCTCGCGCAACAAGCCGATTGCTCGCAGCAGCGTGTCGATGCCCTTCAGCGGCTCGATTCGGCCGGCAAAGAGGATTACCCGCTGATCGCGCGGCACGCCAATCACCTTGCGCGCATACGACTGTTCGAGCGGATGAAAACGCGAGGTGTCCACCCCGGGCGGCACGATCCGGATCAGCGACGAACCCGCGCCGTAGATGTGGACGAGCTGGTCCCACTCAACCGAGGTGGCGGCGGTGATCCGCCCGGCGGTGGCGCACACCCGGCACTCGCCCGTGGTCCGTTCCGTGCTTTCGTAGTCCTGCGGGCGCTGCGCGATCTGATTCTTCAACTCGGCCAGGGTATGAAAGGTCTGGACAAACGGAATATCCCAGCGCCTGCCGAGCGTCTCGGCCACCAGACCCGATAACCAGTAGTGCGCATGAATGATGTCATATCCGGAGTCCCCGTCCGCCTGGCCAAACTCCGTGACCCAGTCCGTGAAGGCCGGCAGAAGGCCGGGCAAATCTCCCTTGGCGACGGGGCCTTCGGGTCCGACCGGCACATGGATCACCCTGGCGTTGGGGGCAATCCTCGGGTCGATGCGCAACTGTCCCGGACTGGTCTGGCGGGTGAATACGTCCACGGCTACGCCGCGGCGCGCAAACTCACGCGCGGTCTCGCGCACAAAGACATTCATCCCGCCCGTGTCTTTGCCCCCGAGCGTGGCCAGTGGCGAGGTGTGGACGCTGATGAAGGCCACCCGCTTGAGCATGCTGTTCAGTCCTGCCAGGCGCGAATGAACAACTTTCTCAACTCATCCGCGCTGGGCTGGCGTGGCGACGTGAAGATGACACTGTCGTTGGCCGCCGTGTCGACCAGCGCGTCGAGCACATGGTTGAAATCGTCTTCCTCGATCCCCGCCGCCGCAAGGGTCAGTGGCGCGCCGATCTCGGTGACAAGCCCGCGGACCAGACTGGCCAGCCGTCCGGCCGCGGCGACTTCGGTGGGATGCGTTTCGCCCAGGCTCGCCATGAGCTCGACAAACCGGGTCTGGGTATCGGCCGGCGCATCCGGCGCGACGTAGAAGTCGATCACATACGGCAGGAACAGGCCGCACGCGCGTCCGTGAGGGATCTTGAGCAGCGCGCCGGCGGCATGGGCCATCGAGTGGGCGAGGCCGACCATGGCGTTGATGTAGCCCATCCCTGACAGGGCGGCCGCGTTGGCCATCGCCTCGCGCGCCTCGAGATCCTCGGTGGATGACAAGTCGGCGTCGTCCCAGGCGCGTTTGAGATAGTTGAAACACAACTTGGTCGCGGTCAGACACGGCCCATCGCTGAAGTCATTTCGCCAGGTGGCGAGATAGCCCTCGATGGCCTGTGTCAACGCGTCCAGACCGGTATCGGCCGTCAGTTCCTGGGGCATCGAAGCGGACATACCCGGATCGATGATGGCGTAATCGGGCGTGGCGAGCGGATGCCCGGTCGACAACTTGCGGGGCGTGTCGCCGCGATTGTCGGTCAGCACCACCGCCCAGGTCATTTCGCTGCCCGTGCCCGCGGTCGTGGGCACGCAGATCAGACGCGCCTTTTCGCGCAGAACGATCGAGTCAAGCGGATTGATTTCATCGACCTCGATATCGGGATTCTCGTACAGGATCCAGATCGCCTTTGCGGCGTCCATGACGCTTCCGCCGCCAACAGCGACGATCCAGTCCGGGTTGAAGTCGTCGCACAGGTCGGCGCCGGCTTCCACGGTCGAAAGGGCCGGTTCGGGTTCCACGTCGTCAAAGATCTTGACCTGCATGCCGGCGTGTTCGAGCTGGAACAAAACGGGCGCGAGCAGGCCGTTTTGGTTGAGGGTCTTGTCGGATACGACAAACGCGCGCTTGCCGCGCAATTCTCGAATATGCAATACGGCGTCCTCGCCGAAGACGACGGTGGGTGATCTGAAAAACCACATCTTGATCTCCTCCTAATCCCACTTCGACGCGTCGTTGAGGGCCTTCATTTCGGCCTCGCTCAGTCGATAACCGACGACGCTGAGCGAAGCGTTTAGTTGTTCCACGGTATTCGCGCCAATGATCGGCGCGGTAATGAGCGGGTTGGTGAGCAGCCAGGCGAGGGCGGTCTCGGTCAGGCTGCGCCCGCGGGCCGTCGCGATCTCCGTCAGCGCCGCCAGAATGGGCGCGCCGCGGCCGCTTGCCACGTAATCCTGGATGCGCTTGCTGACCGATGCGCGGGTGCCTTCCAGCGACGATCCCCCGACGTATTTGCCGGTCAGATATCCGCCGGCCAGAGGGCTGTAGGGAATCACCGCCAGGCCTTGATCGGCCACGACCGCGGCAAGCTCGCGCTCGAACTCGGCCCGGACCATCAGGTTGTAGTGCGGCTGAATGCTCTCGAAGCGCACGAGATTGCGCGCATCGCTCGCCCACAACGACTTCATCAGCCACCAGGCGGGATAGTTGCTGGCGCCTGCGTAACGAATCTTCCCCATCCGAGTCAAATCATCCAGCGCCCGCAAGGTCTCATCCGGCCGTGTGTCGAAGTCGGTTGAGTGGATCTGGTACAGGTCGACGTAGTCCGTTTGCAACCGGCGCAGGCTGGCCTCGAGCGCGGCAATGATGTGGTGGCGCGACGCGCCCTGGTCGTTGGGGCCGGCGCCCATGGCGCCGCGGCACTTGGTCGCGATGACCAGCGACTCGCGGGAGAGCGCGGCGGTCTGGAGCCACTTTCCGATGAGCGTTTCGGCCGTGCCGCCCGGATTTCCCGGCGCCCAGCGCGAATACACATCGGCGGTGTCGATGAAGTTCCCGCCCGCGGCGGTGAAGGCTGACAGCACCGCCAACGAGGACGGCTCGTCCGACGTCCACAGAAACGTCATCGTGCCCAGACAGAGTTCACTCACCTTGAGGCCGGTGCGGCCGAGCTTGCGATATTCCATCCGGCGATTGTAATCTGCGGGTTCTGGAAATCATCCGGCAAAGCGTGGCGAGATCGCGATCTCGCCGAATGCGCCTGGATGGCTTCTATAATCTCTCAACAATGTCACTGGACGTCCTCGATCTCGCCCTTGCCACATCCCGCTCGGGCACACCCTGCGCGTTGTGCACGGTGATTCGATCAAGCGGCTCGGTGCCCCGCCGCCCGGGATCGAAGATGCTCGTCGGCGCCGATGGCGCGATCCTGGCCGGCACGATTGGCGGGGGGGCGATGGAGAGCCGCGCCGCCGAACTGGCCCGCGAGGCCATCGCCGACGGCGAGGCGCGGACCGGCTCTTTTCGACTCAGCGATCCGGAGCAGGGGGATGCGGGCGTTTGCGGCGGCACGGTCGATGTCTTTGTCGAACCGATGGCGGCGCCTCCAACGGTCCTGGTTGTCGGCGCCGGGCATGTCGGCCGGGCCCTTGTCAGGATGGCGGCCTTTGCCGGTTTTCGTTCGATCCTGAGCGATGATCGAGTCGAGCTGTGCGCGCCAGCCATGGCGCCGGGGGCTGACGTCTATCTCCCCGGGCCGTTGCTGGATCAACTCCAGAAACTGACGCTCTCGCCGCGCGTCTTTGTCGCCCTGGTCACCCGCGGGTATGCCATCGATGTGGAGGCATTGCCGACGCTGCTCCGATCGCCGATCGCGTATATCGGGGTGATCGGCAGCCGGCGGCGTTGGGCGACGGCGGTGAGCGCTCTGCGTGAGGCGGGCGTGAGCGGCTCCGAGCTGGCCCGGGTGCGGGCCCCGATCGGACTCGAGATTCAGGCCGAAACGCCCGAGGAGATCGCCGTCAGCATCATGGCCGACATCATCGCCACCCGCCGGGGGGCCGCTATTCCTTCCGTTATGCGGCCGGGGCTGGCGCTGGCGGACGGATAGCCGGGACGCCCTCGTACTCGCGCAGCCGCGGGTAGCGCCAGGCCACCCACAGCGTCAGGCCAAACGTCAGCAGGCCGCCGCTCACGACGCTGGCGACGATGCCCCAGGCCGAGGCGACCAGGCCGGCCTCGAGTTCACCCAGTTGCGGCCCGCCCATGAAGAACATCATGTTCACGCCCACCATCCGCCCGCGCAGGTGATCGGGCGTGAGGAGCTGGCGCATCGTCCCGCGGATGACGGTCGAGATCGTATCGGCAGCCCCGGAAATGGCGAACAATGCGAATGACAGCAGAAAGTTGGTCGACAGGCCGAACAGGGCCGTGGCCAGCCCATACAGCGCGACACTGACCAGCAGCACCGGCCCTTGCTTTGGAATGCTGTGGCGGAGCGAGAGGACCACCCCGGCGACCAGCGACCCTACCGCCTGGGCCGACGACAGCAGTCCGTAGGTGATGACATCGGCGCCCAGGATGTCCTTGGCGATCAGCGGCAGCATCGTCCGAGCCGAGGCAAAGAACGTGGCGAAGAAGTCCAGCAGCATCGTGCTCCAGATGATGCGCTCACGATAGACGAAGCGGGCCCCTTCCAGCATGCCGCTGAGGGTGATGGCGCTGCGCGGGGCCGCTGGAGCGGCCCGATGGCGCATGAGCGCCAGGGCGAGGATGACCGCGCCAAAGGACGCCGCGTTTACGGCGTAAATGCTGCCCAGGTTCCAGGTCGCGATGGCGAGCCCACCCAGGGCTGGGCCGAGGATGGATACCACCTGCATCAAGGTCGTGTTCAGGCTCAACGCGTTGGTCAGATGCTCACGCGGTACCAGGCTGGGGACGAGCGCCTGCCGGGAGGGATTGTCAAACGCCATCGCCGAGGCATTGATGGCGGTCAGGACATAGATCACCCAGAGTTGGTTGATCCCGGCAAACGTGGCAAGGGCCAGGAGCCCGGCCGACACGCCCGCGACTGTCTGAGTCACCATCATCACCCGGCGCCGATCGTGGGTGTCGGCGATCATGCCGCCCAGCAGGGCGAAGACCACGATTGGCCCGATCCGCACCAGCCCCAGGATCCCGAGACCAAGCGCCCGGGC
>JAGOCU010000154.1 GCA_017998555.1 Thermoflexales bacterium | reverse complement strand
GCCGCCTCGGCCTGGGCGGCGTGTTTCTGGGCCCGATTGGAGGCCGCCATCCCCGCGCCCAGCACGATCCCCGCCACGGCGGCCGCGCCCACGCTGGCCAGTTCCGGGCGGCCGATGGGCGCCGATTGGCCCTGATAGAAGCCGCCGCCATCCCAGAAGTTCGGCTCCGAGCAGCCCAGACAGGGGTGGCCGGATTGGATCGGGAAGGACAACCCACCCTGCCACTTGATCGTCGCGCAGGCGTTGTAGGTGGTCGGTCCCTTGCAGCCGAGTTTGTAGAGGCACCAGCCTTTGCGCGCGCCCTCATCGTCAAACGTGTTGGCGAACTTGCCGGCCTCGTAGAAGGGCCGGCGCAGGCAGCGGTCATGGATGGTCTGGGCGTAGAACGTCTTGGGGCGATTGAGGCTGTCCAGCTCCGGCAGCGCGCCAAAAACAAGGAAATGGGCCAGGGTGCCCGTGAAGACCTCGGGGATCGCCGGACAACCGGAGATGTTCACCACCGGTTTGTTGGTGATCAGCTCCCAGACGCCCTTGGCGCCGGTCGGATTCGGATTGGCCTTGGGCAAGCCGCCAAAGGTGGCGCAGTTGCCGGTGGCGATGACGGCCGCCGCGCCCGCCGCGGCTTCCTTCAGCAAATCGAGCGCGCTGCGCCCGCCGATCGTGCAGAACGCCCCGCCCTCGCCCGACGGGATCGATCCTTCGACCACCAGCACGTATTTGCCGGCATACTGCTTCATGATCGATTGTTTGTTCTCTTCGATCTGATACCCGGCCGCGGCGGCCAGCGTCTCGTGATATTCGACCGAGATCTTGTTGAGCACCAGATCGACCAGGCTGGGCGATTGCGAACGGGTGAGCGCCTCGCTGCAGCCGGTGCAGTCCTGAAACTCGAGCCAGATGATCGGCAGGCGCGGCTTGGCCTGCAGCGCGCGCGCCACCATTTTGGTCAGAGGGTTGACGTCGCTCTCCAGCGTTTCCGGCAGCCCGCTTGCCCGCGCGGGGGCGGCATAGCGCAACCCCATCGCGCCAGCCACCGCCCCGCACAACTTAAAGAAATCACGCCGTGGCAATCCCTGGCTCAGCAGATGTTGATAGATGGTCGGCTCGGTCATGAGGCACCTCCAGAGGGCACCCGGGTGTTGTCAGCTACATGAGACGTTGTCGGCGTCGAGTTTGGCCTGATAGGCGGCGATGCCGCTCGGGCCGGTGGCGAGCTTTTCCTTTTCGGTGTCCCAGGCGGCGGGCTTGATCTCGGCGATCCAGCCCTCGCCATACGGATCGGCGATGGCGATGTTGGGATCGGCGGCAATCTTGTCGTTGGCCCGAACCAGCACCCCGCTCACCGGCGCGGGAACCGGGCCGACGAACTTGCTGCTCTCGAGCGTGGCAATGCTCTTGCCCTGCTTCACGTCCTGGCCGATGTTCTTGGCCTTGACCGTGATGGCGGCCAGCTTTCCGCCGGAGAGTTTGGCCGCGACGGTGGTCATCCCCACCCGCACCAGCCCGCCCTCGATCGGTTTGGCCCAAACGTGCTTGTCAATCAGGTAATACAGGTCTTCAGGTAAATTGCATCCACGAACCGTTGCCATCGCGCCTCCTAGAAGGTGAGCACCGTTTTGCAGTCCTCGGCCATTTGCCACATCGACGCGCCGCCAACCATCTTGACCCCATCGATCAGATCGGACGGCTGCAAATCATGCAGCTCGGTCGAGGCGGTGCAGGCGGTGAACTTGACCCCGGCTTCCAGCGCATCCTGGATGAACGCGCTGACGGGTTTGCCGCCGGCCTTCGGAAAGACCGTCTCGGCGAGGCCCTTCTTGAGCAGCAGGGTGCCATCGATGGTGAAGAACATCGTCACGTCGTATTCCATCGCCACGCCCAGGCTGGCGAAGAAAAACGGGGTGGCGCATCGGCGCGGGGTGTCCGGGCCGCTGGTCATGATGATCATGACCTTGACGTCGTCGTCCATGTCAGTTGTCTCCTGTCCCGCGCCTCAGCTAGAAGCTGAGCGCGATCGCGTTTTGGCTGGCAAATTCGAGAAAGGCGGCTGCGCCCGCAACCTCGACGCCATCAATGAGGTCTTCCTTTTTGATGCCCATGACATCCATCGACATCTGGCAGGCGATCAGCCGGACGCCCGATTCGATGGCGATGGCCAACAGCTCGCTGAGCTTGGCCACGTTGGCCTTCTTCATCCAGCTATTCATCATGCCCGTGGCCATGGCCGTCATGCCGGGGAGCATCCCGATGATGTTGGGCACGGGCATGGGCATGGCCGGGTTGGCAATCGGGGCGACCTGGAGCTTGTCGGCCGCGCCCTTCTTGAGGATCTGCAGGCCGTAGAAGGTGAAGAAGATTGCCGCGTCCATCTCGAGGGCGAGCGCGGCCGTGGCGAGAATGAGGGGCGGATAGGCCGCATCAAGGGTGCCGTGGGTGGCGATGATGGCGATGCGCGAGCTGGGGGTGTCGGTCATGGTGTCCTCGTGGGCGGCAATGCGGGATGCATTGGGGCCAGCTACTTGGTCTTCTTGATGAAGAAGACGAACTTGCCTTCGGCGTGCTCGGAGCCAACCAATTCGTGGCCGGTCTTGCGCGTCCACGCTTCAATGTCGGCGGTCGAACCGGGGTCGGTGGCGATCATCTTGAGCACCTGCCCCAATTGCAGGGCGTCAACGGCTTTCTTGGTCTTGAGGATGGGCATCGGGCAGGCCATGCCGGTGCAGTCGAGCACTTGATCGGGTGAAACAGACATTGATATCTCCTTATGGCAAAACGGTCGAGGTGGGCGCCAGGGTGCTCATCTCAGCGATACGTTGAAGTCGGCCGAGCAGCTCCGCGCGCTCGCTGCCGATTTGTTCGAAGGTCCGGGCGACGCTCTTGAGCCACAGGCTGATCTGGGTGCGTTTGCGCTCGTCCAGAATAGGGAGGCCCTGGGCGGCGTCCATCAGGCTGGCGGCATCGATCCCGTATTTGGCGGCCAGCGCCCCCACCTGCTCGAGGGCGGCCTCGCGGTCGGCCTCGCTGGCGTGAAACTGGCCGGCGACCAACATCGCGACCAGGTCGCCATCGATCTCGATGCGGGCCCGGGCGTACTGCAGGCCGGCATGGCAGGTGACAAAGTTTGGTTGGGCTTCAGCCGTTGCGCTCAGCCTGCGCCAGGAGGCCACGCAGCCTTTTCGGCCAGACTCGCTGGCCAGAATCAGCTCGCAGAAGCGGCACGAGTTGCTGATTTTGGTGAGGGGCTCGCCGTCCGGCGAGGTCGTAACAGCCCCGATGTTGGCGACTTCGGCGAAGACGTTCTGCACCGGTTGAATGCAATGCAGCGGGAGCATGTCCGCCCACACAATGGGTTCCTTTGGGCCGGACGGATCGCCGGCGCTACGCGCGCCGGACAGGATCGACTGCACCTCCTGACTCGAAAAGCGCCATTGGTGGCCGACCTTGACGCCGGTAAGCCGGCCGTCGTCGAGCATCCGGTAGATGGTCGTGCGGTCGACCTTGAGCAGGTCTTGCACTTGTCGGGCGGTCAGGAGTTCGCTCATGTGTTTGCTATAATTTCCTATTGCAAGCTATTGCATTATATGGCATGAAGGCTGGCTGTCAAGTGTGAATTCGACACAGGGGTACAAGGTGAACCGGTCAACCTTTGAGGTTGACCGGTTTATCTGGCGTGGCCCTAACGCAACCGAGTGGCGCTAATTCAAGCGCACGGGCAACCGCTTCACCCCGCGCACCGCTACGGCGGTCCGCCATTCGACCTGCTCCGGGCGCACCTGCAGCTTGATGTTGGGGAAACGCTGAACCAGGGCGTTGATGGCGATCTTGCCTTCCAGACGTGCCAGCGGCGCGCCGAGGCAGTAGTGCATGCCCAGGCCAAACGAGACGTGCCGGTTCGGGTTGCGATTCAGATCAAGCCGGTCGGCATTCGGGAACACTGTCTCATCCCGGTTGGCGGCGGCCAGCATGAGCAGCACGGTACTGTGCTTTGGCATCGTCACCCCGTGCAAGGTCACATCCTCGGTCAGAATCCGATTCGTACCATGCTCGACGGGGTTGCCGTAGCGCAGGAGCTCGTCGACGGCCCGGTCGATCATCTCCGGGTGTTGGCGCAGCCATGCGGCCTGATCGGGATACTCGAGCAGCGCCAGCGTGCCATTCCCGATCAGATTGACCGTGGTCTCGTGCCCGGCCAGCAGGAGCAGGAAAATCATGGAGAGCAGTTCATCGGGATTGAGCCGGTCGCCGGCCTGTTCGGCCTGGACCAGGGCGCTGATCAGATCATCCTGCGGATCGGCCCGGCGCAGCGCGATCATCCGCTCGAAGAAACGCAACAGGCGGGTGGCGTTTGGAAACTGGGCGAGGATCTTGAGCGGATTGCCGGTCAGGCTGTCCAGGAACGGCGAGACCGCATGGAAAAAACCCATCTGCTCGCGCTCCGGCACGCCCATCAGCTCGGAGATCACGGTCAACGGCAGCGGCAGGGCGAATTCGCGGATGAGGTCGATCTCGTTCTTGCGCCCGGCCGCATCCAGCAGATCCGAGGTCACCTGTTCGATCCGGGCGGTGATGCGTTCAATCCGCTTGGGCGTGAAAGCAAGATGGACCAGACCGCGCAGGCGTTGATGGGCCGGATCATTGCTGGTGATCATGCTGTTCGACAGGACCTTGAACACGCGCGGCATCCACCACGCGTTCATGCGATTCGAGTCGGCGCTCTTGTCCTTGGGGTCGCTGGAGAACCGCGGATCCTTCAGCGCGCTGACCACATCGTCGTAGCGGGTGATCAGCCAGGACTGCGCGCCCATGATCGCCTTCATCGGCGCGACGGGGGCGGTATGGCGCATGCGGGTGTAGAACGGATAGGGGTCGGCCCGGAAGGCCGGATCGTTGAAATTCGTGGGGATCGGGGGGACGGGAATGAGAGTGGTCATGGGTGTGACTCACAGCGAAGTGAGTGGCCTAATCGTATGCGCAATCGGGCGGATCGCGGGGCGTATGAGCGGCGCTCTCAGACGCGCCGCACAACGTTAGACAGTCGTAGGCGCGGCCTTCAGGCCGCGCAAAGAGCGCCCCGCATTTGTCGTCATGAGTCCCGGACTGCTTTCAGCGGAAAGGACGGTCAGAAAGTGTACGTTGGCGACTTGGTGCATGCCGAAGCGAGGCCGGAGGCCTTTTCGCCCCTCATCCGCCGATACAACACCCGCGCTACGCGCGGGTGTTGTATCGGCACCTTCTCCCGCTGGGAGAAGGTCATGGGCTCGCACCCGTCGATCGCTCTACTTCCAGCAAAGTCGGGGCGCTCGTTGGGGACACTCCGCTTGATTGAATGCCATTGGGCGCCACGCTCCGTCTCGCCGCCGGCATCCGTTGCGCAGCCTGAAGGCCGCGCCCACATTTTCGGCAGCTCTGACAAACCGCCAGTCAGCGAGTCTGCCTATGCGAAAGCGGGCGCCCTACCCCGCATACCCCTTGCGGCGTAGTATCTCCTCGATCCGGGCACGGTGGGCGGCCTCCCAGGCATCCAACGTCTCCGCTTCATCCTTGGCGGCCTTGGCCCGGGCTCGGGTGAGGACGGCCACCATTTGGGCCGATGGCACCACCACGATCCCCTCCTCGTCCGCGACCACGATGTCGCCCGGGGCGACGGTGACCCCGCCGCACACGACGGGCGCGTTGAGCGGCAAGAGCACCTCTTTGCCGCCCGGAATCGGGATGACTCCGCGGGCAAAGACCGGGAAGCCTTTCGCCCGCGCCTCGGCCACATCCCGGATCAAGCCGTCTACGACAAAGCCCGCGATCCCGCGCCGCTGGGCGACCGCGCACACGTTTCCCCCGGCCACGGCATAGTCCAGATCGCCGGCCTGCACCACGATGACCGATCCGGCCGGGGCGCGGTAGATGGCCGCGTGGAGCATGAGGTTGTCGCCCGGCGCGCAGCGGACCGGATA
>JAGOCU010000153.1 GCA_017998555.1 Thermoflexales bacterium | reverse complement strand
ATCGTCGTCGTCATTCCCATCCCTCCAGCCCCCACAGGTCCTTGCGGACTTTTGTGTAGGTCCAACGTCGCGGGTTCACCGCCGTCGCCCCCGGCGTATCCGCGATCACAAATCCGGTCATCACCGGCTCGTAGGCCGCCTTCCAGGCGATGGCGGCCTTGACGGTCAGGATTTTCATATACGCCGGCTCGATCCCCACGCTCTGCAACTGGTGCAGGCTCATCGGGGCCGCCCGAAGCTCGGTCAACAGGATGTAACTGGCCTGACGGGCGGGGTCGGGCTGGACCTCGAGCACCGCGCTCAGCCCCTGGTCGCCCCAGCGCACGCCGCCATGCCGGGCGGCCCGCTCCTCGAATTTGCCGTCATGGAGGCACTTCACCCGGCCGGTCACGGTGACGGGCTCGCCGTGCAGGCTGTCGGTCTTCCCGCCCACCTGCAGAGTCAGGGTCGCGTTGATCCCGGCCCGCATACAGGCCCGCATGCTCTCCGGATCGGCCAGGGTCACCACCCAGCCCTCGGCCTTCTGCCGGATCAGCTCGGCCAGGACAAACGTGGCGTCGGCGGCCGACCCGCCGCCCACGTTGTCGCCGATGTCGACGATGACATACGGGCCAGCCGGGGCGGCCATCGCCGCCGCTATTGCGGCTGACACCGCGCCGGCAACATCCGGGATGTCGACCTCGAGAAACTCGCGCAACGCCCAGAGTTGGGCGGCGAGATCGTCGGCGATGCGGTCGGCTTTGGCCTGGTCGTTGTCGGTCACCACCACCACCGCGTTGCCCATGGCCGGCACGTCCGAGTACTGATAGCACAGCGACAGGCTGGCCGCCAGCACGCCGGGCTGCTTCTCGAGCTCGGGCAGGCTCGCCCACAGATCGCGCAGCGGCGGCGAGCTGGTGTGCTGGTGGGCGATGTTGATCATCATCGGCAGCGAGCGATAGGCCATGGTCGGGCGGGCCTCGCCCCGGATCATCGCGCTGATGATGGCGGCCGCCTGCAACCCGCGCGCGCGCATATCGATGTGGGGATTGGTCTTGTAGATGACAAGGGCGTCGCAATTGGCGACCACGCCGGCGCCCAGGCTGCAATGCGGGTCATGGGTGACGACCAGCGGAAGGCCCGGCCCAAACGCCGCCCGCACCCGGCGGGTGAACTCGGCGTCGGCGTTGTCAAAGTTCTCGGCCACAAATGCGCCGTGCAGGGCGAGCAGGATGCCATCGATCGGGCCGGCCGCCTTGAGCGCGTCGACCAGCGCGTCGGCCAGCCAGTTGAAAGCCTCGGCCTGGACCACCCCGGACGGCGTGGCGGCGGCGCACAGGGTCGGCACGGGCTCATAGCCATGCCGCGCGCCGCCCTCGATGAAGCCGGTCACTTCGTTGTGCGCGCCGGCATAGAAACGGCTGATCTCCGCGCCGCGCAGAATCCGAAAGTCCGCCAGGGGCGTGGTCTTCGCGGCGAAGCTGTTCGATTCGTGAATGATCGAGGCGATGGCGATACGCATGGCTGTTGGGGGCGGGAACGCAATCCCCCGCGCTTCGCGCGGGGGATTGCGTTCCCGCCAAGGATTCAGGTGAGTATCTTGAAGACCTCGCGGGCGACGGCGACGGCATGGTCGATCTCGGCCTCGGTGTGGGCGGCGCTGATGTAGCACAGACCGCGCCCGATGATGCGGATCCCGCGCTCCTGCATCTCGCTCACAAAGCGCGACCCCTTGGGCTTGTCGTATTTCAGGGTATCCCGGAATTCATGCACGTCCGACTCATTGGCGAAGCCGATGTGGACCATCGGCCCGGGCCCCATGATGACGGCATTCTGGCCGGTCTCGTGGGCGGCCGCGCGCATACCGGCGATCAGGCGTTGGCCCAGGCGATGCAGGCGCTCGTTCACGTGATCGCGTTCGAGCACCTCGATCGTGGCCAGCGCGGCGGCGATGGTGGGATTGCCGGCATTCATCGTGCCGGCATGGACGACGACGCCGTCGGCGATGGGCTGCATCCACTTGCGCTTGCCGACGATGGCCGAAATCGGGTAACCGTTGGCCATCGCCTTGGCGAAGACGGCCAGGTCGGGGGTGACCCCGTAATAGCTCTGGGCGCCGCCCAGGTGAATCCGAAAACCGGTGATGACTTCGTCGAAGATCAGCGCGCAGCCATAGCGATCGGCGATATCGCGCAGACCCTTCAGGTAGCCCGGCCGCGGTTCAATGCAGCCGGCGTTGCACATGATCGGCTCGGTGATGATGGCGGCGATGTCGCGGCCATGGGCGGCAAAGGCGCGCTCGACCAGGGCCAGATCGTTCCACGGCAGCACGATGAATTCGTCGCGCGCGCCGGCCGGCAAACCCTGCGACCACGGCACCTGGATCGGCGCTTCACGCGCGCCCATGGCCTCGAGCGAAGGCGAGCCGACATTCCAGGCCACATTGTCAAACCAGCCGTGATAGTGGCCTTCGAAGCGCAGGAACTTGCTCCGGCCGGTGACCGCCCGGGCGACCCGCAGCGCGGCGTGATCGGCCTCCGACCCTGACAAGTTGAATCGAATGAGCTCAGCGCACGGGATCAGGCGCTGCATCTTCTCGGCCAGCTCGATCTCGCCCAGGTGCAGGGCCGCGTAGAGCTGCCCCTCGCGCGAAGCCTTCTCGACCTGCTCGAGCACATGCGGGTGACTGTGCCCCAGGATCAGCGGCCCCTGGCTCAGGGTGAAATCGAGATACTCGTTCTCATCCACGTCGACGATCCGGCTGCCCAGCCCGCGGGAATAGACAAACGGATGCGGCGAGTTGAACTTTCGGAATTCGCTCGACACACCGCCCGCCAGCGACAATTTTGCGCGCTCAAAAAGGGCCTTGGACCGTTCGTGGCTTTTCATAGAGTTTCATTGAACCAGTAAACATGTTGCGTGCCAATAGATTTCCGTTCCGTGCGGGGAAACGTATCGGGACGATACACGCCGGCGCGCGGGGTAGACTCGCCATTTACATGCCCAAGTCGACGAATCAAGATCCGACCACGGCCAACAGCGCCTATGTCGTGAAACCCGTGCTGAAGTCACTGCGGGTGCTGGCCGCGCTGGGGGATGCCGGACGCGAGCTCAGGCTGGCGGAGGTCGTGCAGCTCGTCAAGCTGCCGAAGGCCACGGTCTACAAGTATCTGAAGACGCTGTGCGTGTCTGGCTTTCTCTCATACGACAAGTCGGAAGACACCTATTGGCTGGGCGCCCGGGCCTGGTCGCTTGGCCGCACGGTCGATCCGAGCCTGCGCGTGCGCGAACTGGCCTATCCGCTCATGCGCGAATTGCGCGATCAATGCGGCGAGACGGTGAACCTGGGCGTGATGAACGGCCCGGATGTCGTCTATCTCGAGATGGCCCAAAGCCGGCACACGCTGCGGATGCAGGCGACGATTGGCGCGCACGATCCGGTGTATTCGACCTCGCTCGGCAAGGCCATCCTGGCCTTCCGCCCGCCCGAGCAGTGGCACGCCCACCTCCCGACCCGGATTGCGGCCCGCACCCGGAACACGGTGACGTCGCTCGACGCGCTGCGCCGCGAGCTGGCGGCCACCCGCAAGCGCGGCTATTCAATCGACAACGGCGAAAACGAGGAAGGCGCGTGGTGCGTGGGCGCGCCGATCTATGACCAGGATGGCAGCGCGATTGCCGCGATCAGCATCTCGGCTGTCGCCAACCGGGTCAGCCGCGATCTCGAAACGGAGTTCGCCCGCTTGATCATCGCCACGGCCGAGATCATTTCGGGCAAGCTCGGCTACAAAAAACCCTGAAAATCATTGGCGAGATCACCCTCCCCGCGCTTCGCGCGGGGAGGGTGATCCCGCCCGATAGACGAGGTAAACATGCTCATCGTTGACTCGCACCTTGACCTGGCCTGGAACGCGATGTCGTGGGAACGCGACCTGCTCCAGAGCGTGAACACGATCCGCCAGATTGAATTGCCGGGCACGGCCAACAAATCGAAGGCGATGAACACGGTCGCCCTGCCCGAGATGCGCGAGGGGCGGGTGTTTCTGTCCTTCGCCACGCTGCTCTCGCGTAACACCGGCCATCGCGGCCATGGCATCGACTATGACTCGGTCGCCCAGTGCCACGCCGCGGCCAAGGGCCAGCTCGCCTGGTATCGCCACATCGAGAAGGCCGGCCACATCCGGATGATCGAGACCCTGGCCCAGCTCGACGCGCATGTGGCGGCCTGGCAGGCCTGGGAGAAGAAACGCCCGGCCAAGACCGCCAGCCAGCCGCCGCTCGGGCTGGTGCTGTCGATGGAAGGCGCGGACCCTATCTCAACCCCGGGCGAGCTGGCCGAATGGCATGACCTCGGGCTGCGCCTGCTCGGGCCGGCGCATTACGGCCCGAATCGATATGCCGGCGGCACCGGAACCGAGCGCCCGCTCACCCCCGGGATTGGCCCGGCCCTGCTCAAGGAAATGCGCCGGCTCAACATCGCCATGGACTGCACCCACCTGTGCGACGAGGCCTTCTGGCAGGCGGTCAAGATCTACGACGGCCCGCTGCTGGCCAGCCATCAGAACGCCCGGGCCCTGGTCCCCTACCAGCGCCAGTTCACCGACGCCCAGATCAAGGTCATCCTCGAGCGTGACGGCGTGCTGGGCGCGTCGTTTGATGTCAGCATGGTCCGGGCCGGCTGGCAGCTCGGCGCGTGGAGCAACGTCACCCACGAGAAGCCGGTGATGATGCGCGAGATCATCGACCACATCGACCACATCTGCCAGCTCGCCGGCACGTCCCGGCACTGCGCGTTGGGCACCGACCTGGACGGCGGCTTCGGCCGCGAGGGCTCGCCCAACGACCTGAACACCATCGCCGACCTGCAGAAGATGGCCGGGTTGCTGGCCGAGCGCGGCTATGCCCCCGCCGACATCGACGGGATCATGCACGGCAACTGGCTGCGCTTTTTGCGGACCCTGTGGGGATAGCGGAAAAACGCCCTCGGCGCTTCGCGCCGAGGGCGTTTTTCCTGTTTTCGGACAGACTTACCAGCTTGGCTCTTTGTGATCGCCGTAGCGGAGCACTTTCACGAGCTTGACGGAATCAATTTGGTAGAAGTAAACCCGATTCCCTTCCGCCAGGCGGATGCTGCAACAACTCACCGAGACACCCTTCTTGCCTTCAACCTCCAGTGATTTGGTGTGCAGGATCTCGTAGTCGGAGTCCCAGGCCTTGGCGGCCTCTTTCGGGTGTTTGCCGTCGTGGACGGCCTTGATCCAACTGTTAACGTTCGTCAGTCCGGCGCCCGTCGTCTGGCCGATTTTCTTGGCGCTGGCGCTGTCAATTCGCCACTTCGTGGGCGCCGGCGGCGGCTTGGCCACAACCTTGGGTTTCGATGATCCTTTCCCTTTCACTGGATTCCCTCCCTGAACGCGTGACTTTGGCGATGCGCATGGCATCGTCGACTGGGCGATTTTATGGGACATGCGCTTGTTGTGTCAAGCCCGCCATCGACGCATGCGCTAACATCTCATCTCGTTGGACGCCTCTCTTCCCATCCACGCCGCCCTCCCTGAACTGCGGGCGCGCCTGAGCGCCCGCAGCCTGGTCATCGCCCAGGCCCCGCCCGGCGCGGGCAAGAGCACCGTCCTGCCGCTCGAGCTGATCGATGAGCCGTGGCTCAATGGCCAGCGCATCCTGATGCTTGAACCGCGCCGCCTGGCCGCCCGCTCGGTCGCCGCCCGAATGGCCCACACCCTGGGCGAGCCGGTCGGTCAGACCGTGGGCTACCACATCCGTTTTGAGCGCCGGGCCGGCCCGCGCACCCGGATCGAAGTCGTCACCGAGGGCATCCTCACCCGCCGCCTGCAGGCCGACCCGGGGCTCGAGGGCGTGGGCCTGGTCATCTTCGACGAGTTTCACGAGCGCAGCCTCGACGCCGATCTCGCCCTGGCCCTGTGCCGGGATGCCCAGCGCCATCTGCGCGA
>JAGOCU010000152.1 GCA_017998555.1 Thermoflexales bacterium | reverse complement strand
GTGAAGCCTGCGAACATGGGCAGTTCGGTTGGGATCAACAAGGCCCGCAGCGAGATCGAGCTGGGGCCGGCGCTTGTCGAAGCGTTCAAGTGGGATCGCAAGGCCCTGATCGAATGGGCGGTGCCCAGGGCGCGCGAACTCGAGGTCAGCGTCCTCGGCAACGATCGCATGCGGGCCTCGGTGGTAGGCGAGATCCGGCCCAGCCGGGAGTTCTACGACTATGAGGCCAAGTATCTCGACAAGGGCGAATCGGCCTCGCGCCTGCTCATTCCGGCCCCAATTCCGGATGGATTGTCGACGCTCATACGCGAGGTCGCCATTGATGTGGCGATGGCGGTCGAAGCGCGCGGATTGGCCCGCGTCGATTTTCTGCTGGATGGCTCTGCGCGGGGCGAAACCCCAACGGCGGGGGAAGTCTACGTCGGCGAAATCAATACCATGCCCGGGTTCACCCAGATCAGCATGTATCCAAAGCTCTGGGCCGCTTCCGGGATCGAGTATGCCGAGTTGCTTTCCCGTATGATTGAGCTCGCGCTGGAGGACGCGCTCGAGGCATGACATACAAGTCGACCGGGCGCCGGATGCGCCGATTCGATCCATCGGCATCGGCGGACGAGCGTCAGGGCGTGGCGCAGCGAAAACGGGTCGTGCGCGCCGTGGCCGCGTCGGCTTTGGCGATCATGATCGTCGTCGGGGGTGGCGCATTCCTGGCGAGCGACGTGTTCAAGGTCCGCGAAGGTCGGGTCGAGGGCAACGAAGGCCTGCCCGCCCAGGGGATTCTGGCCGCCAGTGGCGTGATGGGGCAGCATTGGTTTCTGCTCAATCTGGATGAATCGGCTCGCAGCGTGAAGGACCTCCCCGGCATCGACGCGGCCAATATCCGTTGTGAATGGCAAAAGGAATGCGTCGTGCTGGTCAAAGTGACCCAGGCGCTGGCCCGCCTGGATGCGCCTGGCGCGACAATGTGGGTGGATCAATCAGGTCGGGCCCAAAAGACGTGGGACAACGCCCGGGCCAGGGTCGTGGTGAAGATGGAGGACAAGGCGCTGTTGCCGGCCGATGGCATGGCGTTCGATCCGGGCATCTTGTCCAACCTGCGTGAGCTGATCGAGGCGCAGCCCGACGTGACGCAATACGTCTTCACGAAGGCTGAAGGATTCTGGTTTGTCAATGATCGCAACTGGAAAGTCCAGCTTGGGACTTCCGGCCGCGCCGGCGCGATGATCGAGAGGTCACGCATGGCGAAAACACTCCGCGACCAGCTTGTGTCGCGTAACATCCAGCCCAAGTTGATCGATGTACGGGTGATCGAAGCCCCCTACTACGTCAAGTAACGAGGCGCGCAGCATGGCAGAAACGGGAAAAATCGTCACCGCAATTGATATCGGGAGTTCAAAGATCGTCACGCTGGTCGGCGAGGCGGGCGAGACCGAGGGTGATTTCGCGATTGTCGGCGTGGGCATCGTCCCCTCCCGCGGCATGAAGCGGGGACAGATCGTGAATGTCAATGAGGTGACCCAGGCGATACGCGAGTCGGTGGATGGCGCGGAGCGGTCCTCGGCCACCAAGATTTCGGCGGCGCTGGTCAGCATGGCCGGCAATCACATTCAGTCCCAGAATAGTCATGGCGCTGTCGCGATTGGCCGGGGCGAGCAGGGGGTTACCCAGGAAGACGTCAATCGTGTGCTGGAGGCCGCCCAGGCGGTGACTGTTCCGAACAATCGCGAGGTCATTCACGTCATCCCGCGCCACTTCAAAATTGATGAGCAGGACGGGGTGCGGCATCCCATGGGCATGTTGGGCTATCGGCTGGAAGCCCAGACCAATATCGTCACGGCATCGAGCACCGCGATTCAGAATCTCTACAAGTGCCTGCATCAGGCCCAGATCGAGCAAGCCGAAGTGGTCCTGGCTCCGCTGGCGTCGGCCGAGGCGACCTTGACGCCGACCGAGCGCGAGATGGGGGTGGTGATGGCCGATATTGGCCACGGCACAACCGACATCGCGGTCTATATCGACGGCGCGGTATGGCACGTATCGGTGCTGGAGGTCGGTGGCTGGCATTTCACGAGTGACCTGGCCAAGGTGCTGCGCCTGCCGCTTGAAACCGCCGAACAGATCAAAATCTCGCACGGCCACGCCAGCCTGCGCGATCTGCCCACTGACGCGCCGTTTGTCGCCGCCGGATTTGGGGACGAAGGGAATATCAGCATTCAGCGGCGCGATATGGCCGAGATTCTGCATGAGCGCGCGCGCGAGCTCTTTGACCTGATCATGCAGGAAGTGAAGCGCAGCGGATACGACGGTCTGCTCCCGGCCGGTCTGGTATTGACCGGCGGCGGTTCGTCGCTGCCGGGGATGCGCGAAGTCGGGCGCGATGTCGCGCGGCTGCCGGTCCGCATCGCGATGCCGACCAATCTACACGGGCTGGTGGACTCCATTCGGACCCCGGCCTACTCCACGTCGGTGGGCCTGGTGAAGTGGGGGATGCTCAACATGGTCGCCAAGCCTGCCCGGCGGCGGCGCGGTCTGCCCTCGATCAACCTGAACATGAAGGGCTGGCTGAGCAACCTGTTCCCGCGAGCCTGACGACCACCCACCGCTGTCCTTAAATCGGCCAGGCTGTGGATAAATCCACTTGACAATGTGGATAACTCTACTAGAATGGCCTGACTTTCCCGGTTTCGCCGGGTTTCCTAGATAGTCGGATCGCCGTCGCATCGGGACGGATTGAGGGACGCATGAACACTTACATGGACGCATCGGGCCACGTTTTCGCCGCAAGCGGCACACCAACGGGGCCGTCATATACCGGTCATCCGGAGTCGCCGGCCCAGATCAAGGTGATTGGCGTCGGCGGCGGCGGCCAGAATGCGGTCAACCGCATGATTGCCGAGGCCATGCAGGGAATTGAGTTCATCGCGGTCAACACCGATCAGCAGGCGCTGATGTTGAGCCAGGCCCCGGTGCGTATTCGGCTGGGCGACAAGGTCACCCGTGGTTTGGGCGCGGGCGGCAATCCGAACCAGGGTGAGAAGGCGGCCGAGGAATCGTCCGATGAAATCTATAGCGTCATCAAGGGCGCGGACATGGTCTTCATCACCGCCGGAATGGGCGGCGGAACGGGAACTGGCGCCGCGCCGGTGATCGCCCGCATCGCGAAGGAGCAGGGCGCTCTGACGATCGGTGTCGTGACCCGTCCATTTTCCTTTGAGGGCACCCCCCGCCAGCGCGCGGCCGAAGCCGGCATCGAACGGCTGAAGGAACATGTCGACACCCTGATCGTGATTCCCAATGACCGGCTGCTGGACATTGTGGACAAGCGCGCGAGCCTTTCGCAGTCGTTCCGGGTGGCGGATGATGTTCTGCGCCAGGGCATTCAAGGGATCAGCGAAGTGATCACGACGCCGGGATTGATCAACCTGGACTTTGCGGACGTTCGAGCCATCATGAGCGAGGGTGGCGCCGCATTGATGGCTGTTGGCACGGCGAGCGGCGAGGGCCGGGCGCGAGCGGCGGCGGAGCAGGCGATCACCTCAAATCTCCTCGACGTCACCATTGATGGCGCGCATGGCATTCTCTTCAATGTTACTGGCGGGCCGGACATGGCGCTGCACGAGGTGAATGAGGCGGCTATGCTCATTCGATCGGCGGCCCATCCGGACTGCAATGTGATCTTCGGCGCTGTCATTGACGAGAACATGAAGGACACGGTCCGCATCACGGTGATTGCGACGGGCTTTGAGCACACAGGCGGATCGACACGGCGGGTGAATCGTCCATCGCAGTTGCGCGATCGAGAGGGCGTGTCACGCACCGCCACGCCGCCGCGCTATACGCCCGCGACAACCACGCCGGAGCCCCGCGAAGATACCGCGGCGAGCGCCAGCACGGGTTACGATCCCGACGATCTCGAACTCCCGACCTTCCTGCGCCGCCAGCGCTGATCCGCGGCGCGCAGCGGTTTCACTCATAGGGCCGGCTTTGGCCGTTATGCAAACGCCGGCCCGTGATGTGAATCGAAACAGAATTTAAGGTCGCGCGAGCGTTCGTTCCAGTTGACAATTCGTCCGGCCCTTCATATACTCCACTTCCTTTCCGTCCCATATGTTCTGGCGAACATGTGTTCTGCACAAGATATGGCGTTATGGAATCAGTTATGTAACAAGGATATGCGACGAGACGACGATGAAATGCCCACAATGCAGCTCCACTGACACCCATGTCGTTGATACCGTGCGCGAAGCCACGGGTTGCATCCGCAGACGACGGGCGTGCAAGTCATGCGGGCGGAGATTCAGCACGGTGGAGCGGATCGTTGAGGTTGCGCCCCTGGTCGTCAAGCGGGGAGGGCGGCGCGAATCGTTCGATCGGGACAAGGTCCTGGACGGCATTCGGATTGCGTGCGCAAAGAGACCGGTGTCGGCTGCCGATATTGAACGCCTGGCGGACCAGATCGAGGCGCAGGTGATCGCGCTGGGCAAGCCTGAGGTAGCGGCGCGCGATGTGGGAGACATAACGCTGCGCGGATTGCGAACGCTGGATGAAGTTGCCTATATTCGTTATGCAATCGTGTATCTCAATCTGAAGGATATCGAAAGCGTCAAGGGAGAAATCGAGAAACTATTGGGGGAGCGCTGAGTCGCGACCCATACATTTCAATCACCTATCGCGAGCTGGAAAAAAGCATGAAGATCAATCGCCGCTACACCCATCCCCGCCAATCGCCCTACAGCGACATCCCGTTCGAGAAACGCGCATCCAGCATCCGAAACACCGACGGATCCAGGGTCTTTGAGATGACGGATATCGCCGTGCCTGCCCAATGGTCGCAGGTGGCGGTCGACATCATCGCCCAGAAGTATTTTCGAAAGGCAGGCGTGCCGTCTGCGACCCGGCATGTGAAGGAGAAGGGTGTGCCGGCCTGGCTGCAGCGGAGTGTGCCAGGGGAGGGCGCGGCGACGAACACCGGCGAGCGCGACAGCAAGCAGGTATTTGGCCGGCTGGCCGGTTGCTGGACATATTGGGGCTGGAAGCACGGCTATTTCGACGCGGAAGAGGATGCCCAGGCCTTTCACGATGAGTTGTGCTACATGCTGGCCATGCAAATGGCGGCGCCGAACTCGCCGCAATGGTTCAATACCGGATTGAACTGGGCTTATGGAATCACTGGCCCCTCACAGGGTCATTTTTATGTGGACCCCAGGACCGGCCAACTCGTAACGTCGGATGATGCCTACACCCATCCGCAGCCCCACGCGTGCTTTATCCAATCCGTCGCCGACGACCTCGTGAATGAAGGCGGCATCATGGACCTGTGGGTGCGCGAAGCCCGGATTTTCAAATATGGCAGCGGCACAGGGAGCAACTTCTCCAATCTCCGGGGCGAGATGGAACCTCTGAGCGGAGGCGGTCGATCGAGTGGCCTGATGTCCTTCCTGAAAATCGGCGACCGGGCAGCCGGCGCGATCAAGAGCGGCGGCACGACCCGCCGGGCGGCCAAGATGGTCATTCTCGATATCGATCATCCCGATATCGAAACCTTCGTCGATTGGAAGGTGACCGAGGAGCAGAAGGTCGCCTCGCTTGTGACGGGCAGCCGGCTCAACAATCGGCATCTGAATGCCATCATTCAAGCCTGCCACGCCGAGAAGAACCCCGCCGCCCGCTTTGATCGCAAGCAGAACAAGAGCCTGGCCAAGGCCATCGGCGACGCGCGGCTGAACCTCATTCCCGGCAACTACATTGAGCGCGCGATCCAGTATGCCGAGCAGGGATACACCGCCATCGCGTTCGCTGAGTACGACACCGACTGGAACAGCGAGGCGTATGCCACCGTCAGCGGACAGAACAGCAACAACAGCGTGCGCGTGACAAATGCCTTTATGCAGGCCGTCGAGAATGATGGCGATTGGAACCTGTTGTGGCGGACCGACATCGAAAAGGCCCGCAAGACCGGCGCGCCGGTGAAGAGCCGGCGAAC
>JAGOCU010000005.1:18211-22667 GCA_017998555.1 Thermoflexales bacterium | reverse complement strand
CTCCTCGATGGTCTGACGGCCGGTGTTGGTCACCAGCACGGTCGGCTCGATGTCGGGGTGGCGGGCCAGCAGCCCGCGGCAGATCAGGCGGATGTGGTTCTCCATCCCGCCCACCACCGGCCAGTAGTCTTTGTAGACCTGTAGGATGCGCATAGGGGAGAGGATACAGCCATTGGCCATTAGCCATTGGCTTTTAGCCTTTAGCCATTGGCCCGTCGCTAACGGCTAAAGGCTAATGGCTAACGGCTCGATACACCGCTACCGTCCGCCGGGCGCAGTCATCCCAGGTAAACGTCGCCGCGCGGGCGACGCCGCGGGCGCGCAGCTCGGCCGCCAGGTCGGGCTCGCCCAGCACGCGCAGACAGGCCGCGGCGATGGCGCCCGGGTCGCGCGGGTCGAAGAGCAGGGCCGCGTCGCCGGTCACCTCGGGCAGCGACGAGGTGTTCGCGCAGGCCACCGGCGCGCCGCAGGCCATCGCCTCGAGCGGGGTCAGCCCAAACCCCTCGTAGAGCGAGGGATACACAAACAGGTCGCAGGCCCCATACAGCCCCGGCATCGCCGCGTTGGGCACATCTCCGATGAAGCGCACCCGCTCGCCAATGCCCAACGCTGTGGCCCGATCCTGGGCCTCGGGGAAGCGCGGGTCCTGATGCCCGGCAATCACCAGGGTCGGCGACGGTGCCGCTGCGCCGTCGATGACCCGCGTCCAAGCCTCGACCAACCGGACCAGGTTCTTGTGCGGCTTGTTGCTGGCCAGATACAAGGCAAAGCGCTCGGGCAGACGGTAGGCGGCCCGGGCAGCGGCCGCGCCCGCGGCGGCGGCTTGCGGGTTGAACATCGCATCGGCGGCCAAATGGGTTACTGTGATCTTGCCCCGCAGGGGCGGGAACAGCCGGGTCAGGTCATCGGCGGTGGCCTGCGAGATGGCGAAGAAGGCGTCGCTGGTCCGGACCGCCAGCTCAGTCAGCAGGCGGATCATCAGCCGGGTCGTCGCCGAGGGGATGAGCTGCGGGTAGAGAAACGAGATCGCGTCGTAGAGGGTGGTCACGCTTGGCCCGCGCCGCAGATACGGGCGCACGTAATACGGGAAATGGGCGATCGCCTCCCGCGGCGCGGGGTTCCGCAGCGCGTTGGACAGTCCAAAGATCGGGGCCGACGTCTCCACCCTCCGCACAGCCGGGTGAGCCAGGGCCGCCATGTCAAAGCGGGTGTTCTTCGCCCCCGGGTCGTGGAGGAGGGTCAGGGTATCCCCGGGCGCCAAGTGCTTCGGCAGGGCGGCCAGCAGGTTCCACGCATAACGGCCGATGCCGGGGAAATGGTCCTGGATGACGCGGGCGTCGAAGAAGATATTCACTCGCCGAACAGCCCTCGCTCGACCGCATCGCACAGAATGTGCCCGATCGCGATGTGGGTCTCCTGGATGCGCTGGGTGCTGTCGGACGGCACCACGATGGCGATGTCGCAGGCCGGCGCGAGCGCGCCGCCGCCGCGCCCGATCAGCCCGATCACCGTCGCGCCCAGGGCCCGCGCGCGCAGGGCGGCCGCCCGCACGCTGGCGCTGTTGCCGCTGGTGGAGATCGCGACCAGCACGTCGCCGGGCCGGGTATGGGCCTCGACCTGGCGCACGAAGACCTGGTCGTAGGCGTAGTCGTTGGCGACGGCGCTGATGATCGAGTTGTTGACGCCCAGGGCGATGGCCGGCAGGGCTTTGCGTTCCATCACCAGTTTGCTGACCAGCTCGCCGACCAGGTGCTGGGCGTCGGCGGCGCTCCCGCCGTTGCCGCACCACAGCGTCTGCCCGCCTGCCCGGTAGCAGGCCACCAGGGTCTGGGCGGCCCGGGCGATGGCCGGCCCGCAGACCTCGATGGTCTTGAGCTTGACCGCCGCGCTCTCCCTGAGTTGATCGGCGATCATGTCGCTGAACTGGAAGGCGGCGTAGCTGTCGGGCGTGCCAATATCAACCATGGTGCCGTCAAGGATAACGCCCCGCAGCCGGCCCTGTCCGGCGAGGCTCGGAAAGACATCCCGCTCGAGCGAGAGGGGGCTGCGCGCGGGAAAGCCGTCCAACACCGCGCGTTCGACGACATACACCCCGGCGTTGATCAGGCCCGCGCCGGCCGAGGATTTCTCGGCGAAGCGGGTGATGGCGCCACTGGGGTCAAGCTCGACCGCGCCGTAGCGCCCGGCGTCCGGGACCCGGATCAGCCCAACGATGCAACCTTCTCTGTGCGCCGCGCGCGCGGAGAAGGCGCTGAGATCGGCGTCGAGATAGGTGTCGCCATTGACGAGCACAAATGTCGGCTCGAGCAACGGGGCGGCGTGGCGCAGCGCGCCGGCGGTGCCAAGCAGCGCCCCTTCAGGCTCAACCGAGTAGCTCAGCGCCATGCCGATCGCTGCGCCCGCCCCAAAGTGGGCCTGGATCATCTCGGCCTTGTAGCCGGCGCAGATCAGGGCCCGCGTGAAGCCCTGGGCGCGGTACGCCTCCAGTAGGCGCTCGAGGAAGGGCCGGCCATGGACAAGGGCCATCGGCTTGGGCCGGTCGTCGACAACCCCGCGCAGGCGTGTGCCCAGGCCGCCGGCGAGGATGACCAACTGAGGAAGCGTCATAAACGTGAATTGTCCCGCACTTGAGCGCTCACGGCGCTCAGCGGGGTGGGCTTGTGGCGGGATCGGGTCCATACTGTCCTGTAGACACCAGAAGGAGGTGCCCGCATGACAGACCTCATCCTCTTCACAGTCGTCTTTACCGTCGTGTTGGCGGGTGTGGGCTACGGGTTGCAGCGCGGCATGAAAGCGGAAATCGCGCAGCGCCGCCGCGCGCGGGGGTGGCCGAAGGCGGCCGCCACCGTCACCGAATCGCATATTGAGGAGAAACGGCGCTGGGCGCTTCTACCTGGCATCGGAATCCCGTTGCGCACGCAATCGCTGCATCGCTATAAGCCGGTCATTACCTACACCTATCAGGTTGACGGCCAGGCGTATCACTCCTCGGCTTATCAGAATGATCTGCTCACCCGTTCCAGTGACTGGACGAGTCTCATCCCAAAGAAGGTGGAGCAGATCATCGCAGCGCATCCCCGCGGCGCGGCCGCGACCGCGATCTACAATCCGGAGAACCCGGCCCAGGCCTATCTCGTCCTCGACGCGTCAGAAGGCGCACAACGGTTCCGACAGGCCAGCGGGTTCGCCCTGATCGCGGCTGCCGTCTGCCTCGCGGCTCTGGGCGCCTACAGGGTCAGCCAGAATCTCGCCACGCAGTCCGCCGCCGGCAGCATCCCGGCCATGATTCCCGCCAAAACGGAAGAAATCAAGTCGGCCGCGGCGCGCGATCTGGGGATGACCTGTCAGGTCCAGCGTTTCACCGGGGGCAGGACGGTGTCCTACGACGCCTGGGAGTGCCGGGGCATGAGCGCCGGCGGCAAGTCCACCTACCTGGCGATCTACAGCCGCAAGGCCGCTCCCGAGATGGTGGACGCCATCCATGCGCTGACGGGCGAAACCGACCCGCAGAAGGCGGATGCTTTCTTCACGACGGTGGCAAGGCAGGCGGTACCGGCCGCCGACGCGCAGCAGATTCAGGACTGGCTGGCGAAGACGAGACCCACCCTGAGCGCGCAAGGGAGCAAGGCGGCGTTGAGCGTGGGCGGGGTCAATCTTGTGCTGGCCAATCCAAATGGTCTCGGGCTCGTGCTTGAGGCCGGGGAGATCAAGTAGTCCCCATGAGCAACCAACAGAAGCGAGTCTCACCCTGGTCTGTGGCCGTCATGCTGCTCATCGTGTTCGGCCTCCCATTTCTACCGCTCCTGATCACGTCGCGATGGGACTGGTCGGAGGCCTGGATCTATGCCGGCATTTGCATCGTTGGTTTCGTCGTAAGCCGCTGGTTGGCCGCCCGGCGCAACCCGGGCCTCCTCACCGAGCGGGCGCGCTTCCTGCAGATCCCCGATGCCCAACCCTGGGACAAGCTGCTTGCGCCTCTGCTGGGCGTGGGCGGCGGGCTGCTTCCGCTCGTTGCCGGTGTGGAGGCGCGGCTGGACCCATCGCCGGGCTTCAGCCTGGCATTGAAGGGGCTTGCGCTTGCCCTGATTCTGGCCGGTTACGCCCTTGCGAGCTATGCCCTTGTCGCCAACCCATTCTTCTCCGGCATGGTGCGCCTGCAAACCGATCGCGGCCATCACGTCGTGTCAAGCGGGCCGTATCGATGGGTCCGCCATCCAGGCTACACCGGGTCGTTGATCACCTATCTGCCGATCGCGATCCTGCTGGACTCGACATGGGCGTTCGTGCCGGCAGCGCTCATCGTGGTTGTCCTGATCGTTCGGACCCGCCTCGAAGATCAGTTCCTGCAGGCCAATCTCGATGGCTATCGCGAGTACGCGGCGCGAGTCCGCCACAGGCTGTTGCCCGGAGTCTGGTAGATCCGTTGACATCCCGATTTTCGGAGGCGATATGGGCC
>JAGOCU010000005.1:9941-18111 GCA_017998555.1 Thermoflexales bacterium | reverse complement strand
ATGGGCCCAAATTGCGTTGTGCGTCCCGTTCCTCATAAATGCCTGATTTCCGCTCCTGGCTGGTACAATCAGGAAGTATGTAACAATTGACCGCTCACCTTCCACATAGAAATCGCGCAACCCGGATTTTTCACTGGGTATGGCAGAGGCGGTCGCTTTGGGAACCGCCTTTTTGCGTTTATGGGCCAGGATGCAACGCAAAAAAGGCGATTTCCAGACAAGGAAGGTCGTCATGGAGCAAGGCTCAAGCGTTTCACCCATCAGCCGAATCGGCTTTATCGGCAACTATCTGCCCCGCCAGTGCGGCATCGCCACGTTCACCACTGACCTGTGCGAGGCCGTTGCCACAGAATATCCCGGCGCCACCTGCATCGCGCTGCCGGTCAATGACATCCCGACAGGCTATGACTATCCGTCGCGGGTCCGTTTCGAGTTGACCGAGAAGGACATCGACTCGTATCGGCGCGCCGCGGATTTTCTGAACATCAACAACGTGGACCTGGTGTGTCTGCAGCATGAGTACGGCATCTATGGCGGCCGGGCGGGCAGCCACATCCTTGCCTTGCTGCGCGATCTGCGCATGCCGATCGTCACGACCTTTCACACCGTCCTGCGCGATCCCGATCCCGATCAACGCCGGGTGCTGCAGGAAGTGGCCGCCCTGTCCGACCGGGTCGTCGTGATGAGCCAGCGCGGGGTGGACTTCCTCCAGGAGGTCTACGGCATCGCGCCCGAGAAAATCGATCACATCCCGCACGGTATCCCGGATGTCCCCTTTGTGGACTCCAGCTTCCACAAAGATCTGTTTGGGGTGGAAGGAAAGACCGTTATGCTCAGCTTTGGCCTGCTCTCGGCCAACAAGGGCATTGAGACCGTCATCAGCGCCCTGCCGGCCATCCTGGCCAAGCACCCCAACGTGGTTTACATCGTCGTGGGCGCGACCCATCCGAATGTCCTGCGCCATGACGGCGAATCCTACCGGTTGTCGCTGCAGTGGCTGGCCCGGGAGAAGGGCGTCGAAGGGCAGGTGATCTTCTACAATCGTTTTGTCAGCCTCGAGGAATTGATCGAGTTTATCAGCGCCGCCGACATCTACATCACCCCCTATCTCACCGCGAATCAGATCACCTCGGGCACGCTGGCCTACACGGTGGGCGCGGGCAAGGCCGTGATTTCGACGCCGTACTGGTATGCCGAGGAGATGCTGGCTGAAGAGCGCGGGGTGCTGGTGCCCTTCCGCGATCCCGCCGCGCTCGCCGAGCAAGTGATTGACCTGCTGGACAACGAGTCCAAACGCCATGCCATGCGCAAGCGGGCGTATCTGTTTGGGCGGGCGATGATCTGGCCGCAGGTGGCTCGCCGCTATATGGAGACGTTTTCCCGCGCGCGGGCCGAACGGCGGCACTTCGCCGCGCCCGAATTCGCGGTCAAACCCCTTGATCGGCGGCCGGCCGAACTGCCCCCGCTCAAACTCGATCATCTGCGCCACATGACCGACCACACCGGCATGTTGCAGCACGCGATTTTCACCGTGCCCAACTATGCCGAGGGCTATACGTCCGATGACAACGCCCGCGCGCTCATGGTCAGCGCGCTCCTGGAGGCGGTCGGCAACACCGAGGCCCTCGAGCTGGGTTCCCGCTATCTCGCCTTTATCTGGTATGCCTTCAACGCCGAGACCGGGCGCTTCCGCAACTTCATGGACTACCAGCGCCACTGGCTGGAAGACATCGGCTCGGAGGACAGCCACGGCCGCACGCTGTGGGCGCTGGGCACGGTCCTGGGCCGCTCAAATATGCCCACCATGCACAGCATGGCCGGCAAAGTGTTTGAGCAAGCCCTGCCCGCCATTCTGGGCACGACCAGCCCGCGCGCGTGGGCGTTTGCGCTGATGGGCATCGATGAATACCTGCAGCGGTTTTCGGGCGATCGCCTGGCCAGCCAGGTCCGCGAGGAACTTGCGGGCCGCCTGTTGGCGTTGTATCAGACCAACCGCGCGGAGAACTGGCTCTGGTTTGAGGACCGGCTGAGCTATTGCAATGCCGCGCTCCCGCACGCCATGATTCTGTGCGGACACGCGATGTCCAATCCTTTGATGACCGGGGCCGGATTGGAAGCGCTGGGTTGGCTGGCTGAGCTGCAGCGTTCGGATGGCGAAGGTCATCCGTTTGTTCCGATCGGCTCAAATGGGTTTTATCAGAAGGGCGGCGAACGAGCCCGCTTTGATCAACAGCCGGTGGAAGCGCAGGCGATGATCTCAGCCTGCCTCGAGGCCCACCGCGCCACGGGCGACAAGCGCTGGCGCAAGGAAGCCCGGCGCGCCTTCGAGTGGTTCCTTGGGCGCAACGATCTGAATCTGCCCATCTACGATCCGACAACGGGCGGTTGTCGCGACGGCCTGCATCCCGACCGCCTGAACGAAAACCAAGGCGCCGAATCGACCCTGGCCTTTCTCCAGTCCTTGCTGGAGCTCCGCCTGGCCGAGTCGGCGTTCACCTCCAAGGAAGTCCAAACCGCATGACAACCCAGCACCTCCAGCTTTTCCAACGCCACCCCTCCAATCCCATCCTGACCGCCGCCGATTGGCCCTATCCGGTCCACAGCGTATTCAACCCCGGCGCCACGTTGCTGCGCGATGGCACGACCCTGCTCCTGTGCCGGGTCGAGGACCGGCGCGGCCTCTCGCATCTGAGCGTGGCCCGCTCGGCCAATGGCGTCGATGGCTGGCAGATGGACCCTGAGCCGACCCTGCCCGCGGATCCGGCGAACTTTCCCGAGGAGCTGTGGGGGATTGAAGACCCGCGCATCACGTATGTCCCCGAGTTGAAGAAATACGTCATCGCCTACACCGCCTTCTCCAGCAGCGGCCCGGGGGTCGCCCTCGCGATGACGGAGGACTTCCATGCCTTCGAGCGCCTGGGGATGATCATGCCGCCGGAGGACAAGGATGCGGCCCTGTTCCCGCACCGCATCGGCGGCAATTGGGCCATGATTCATCGGCCGGTAGGCGGCGCCGGCGCGCATATGTGGTTGTCGTACTCGCCCGACCTGCGCCACTGGGGCAGCCACCGGCTGATGCTGCCCGCCCGCCGCGGCGGCTGGTGGGATGCGAACAAGATCGGCCTCTCGCCCCCGCCGATTGAAACCCCTGACGGTTGGCTGGTGATTTACCATGGTGTGCGGCATACCGCCGCGGGCGCGATCTATCGCCTGGGGCTGGCCCTGTTCGATCTGCAGGTCCCAGAACGTTGTCTGGCCCGCAGTGACGAGTGGATGTTCGGACCGCAGGAGCCGTACGAGCAATTCGGCGATGTGGGCAATGTGGTCTTCCCGTGCGGCTACACCGTCGCGCCGGATGGCGATACGCTGCGCATCTACTATGGCGCGGCGGACACGTGCATCGCCCTGGCCACCGCGAGCATTCGCGCTTTGCTGGAATGGCTGGGCCAGCACCGCACGCTGCCGCGCAGCGGGTTGGACTAGAAGCCGTCCCAGAAAGATACGGCGAGATCACATTCCCCGCGCGAAACGCGGGGAGTGTGATCTCGCCCATCACTCGGGTGTAACGAAACAGGTTAGACTGGGCCCATGAATTTTCCCCTTGTTATTCAGGGCGGCATGGGTGTGGCGATCTCCAACTGGACCCTGGCCCGGGCTGTATCTCAGCTTGGACAGTTGGGCGTTGTTTCGGGCACCGGGATCAACCGGGTGCTGGCCAGCCGCCTCGCCGATGGCGACCTCGGCGGGCACATGCGGCGCGCCCTCGCCAGCCTGCCCCTGCCAGAGGTGGTGAAGACCATCCTCGAGCGCTACTACATCGAGGGCGGCAAAGCGTCCGACGCGCCCTACAAGACGCCCCCCGCCTACTCGGTCAACCCGCCCGTGTTCCTGGATCAACTGACCGCGCTGGCCAACTATGTCGAGGTCTTTCTGGCCAGGGAGAATCACGCCGGTGTGGTCGGGATCAACCTGCTCGAAAAAGTGCAGATGCCCAATCTCGCCTCGCTGTATGGCGCGATGCTGGCGGGGGTGGACTATGTGCTGATGGGCGCCGGCATCCCGACCCAGGTGGCGGGCGTATTGGACAAGCTGGCTCGCCATGAGCCCGTCTCCTATCGGCTGGATGCGCACGGCGCCGGGCCGGAGGATGATGTGCGGATGCACTTTGACCCCGAGCGGATTTTCCCCGGCATTGCCCGGCTGTTCGGGACGCTCAAACGGCCGAAGTTTCTGCCCATCATCTCTTCCGTCACCCTGGCCCAGGCCCTGCTCAAGCGGAGCGAAGGCGCGATCGATGGTTTCGTGGTGGAAGGCCCAACGGCGGGCGGCCATAACGCGCCTCCGCGCGGCGCGCTCAAGCTCAATGAACTGGGCGAGCCGATCTATGGCGAAAAGGATGTGGTCGATCCCGAGAAGATGAAGCAGTTTGGGCTGCCCTTCTGGTTTGCCGGCGGCTTCGGAAGTCCCCGGCAATTGAAGAACATCCTGGCGGCCGGGGCGGCGGGCGTCCAGGTGGGCACCGCTTTTGCGTTGTGCGATGAATCCGGGATGGCGCCGGCGCTGAAAAAGTCCGTGCTGCGCCAGGTGTTTGATGAGGCCGCGCAGGTCTTCACCAGCCCCAACGCCTCGCCGACCGGCTTCCCGTTCAAGGTGGTGTCGGTGCCGGGGACGATGTCGGACCCGGAGGTATACGCCGCCCGCAATCGCATTTGCGACCTGGGCTTTCTGCGGGTGATCGTCAAGAAAGAAGACGGCACGCTTAACTACCGCTGCCCCGCCGAGCCGGTCGATGATTATGTGCGCAAGGGCGGCAAGATCGAGGATACGGCTGGCCGGGCCTGCCTGTGCAACAACCTGGTGGCCACCGCCGGCTATGGCCAGCATCGCAAGGATGGCGCGGTGGAGCAGCCGCTCGTGACCTCGGGCGACGATCTGGCGGCCGTGGGTCAGCTTGTGCCGCCTGGGAGGACCAGCTACACCGCGGCGGATGTGCTCCGCTTTTTGCTTGGGCCTTCGGGACTACACTGATTCCATGATCCCTCCGCGCGACGCGTATCGGGATGTCTTTGACGCCGCGGGTGACGGGCTGATCATCAGCGACGTGGAAACGGGCCGCGTCGTCGACGCAAACCCCGCCGCGATCGCGATGCACGGCTATTCGCGGGAGGAGTTCATCGGCCTCGGCCCGGAGCGCTACCTTGTCCCCAAAGGCGAGCGCGCGTTCCTCGCCGATCTCGAGACCGTTTGGCCGGGCAACCCCTATGAGGTGCTGTCCGTCCATTTGCGCCGGGACAATACGCAGTTCTATGTCGAGGAGCGCCGCTCGGCGCTGACGCGTGGGGATCGGGCCTGTCTGTTGAGTGTCGTTCGCGATGTCAGCCAGCGGATTGAGGCAAAACGTCATCTTCTTCAGCAGGTGGTGATTCGGACGCGCGAGCAGGCCACCGTGCTGCAGGTCTCTCAAATCCTGGCCTCGGCCCTGCAACTCAAGCCGGGCTTGATTCTTGACCAACTCCGATCGATTCTGGATTACACCCAGGCCGGGCTCTTTGCGCTGGATGGATCCGATCTGGTCCCCCTGGCCGTGCGCGGGCCGCAGCCGCTGGAGCAGGCGGTCCCGTTCCGCATTCGCATGAATGGTCCGATAACCTTGACGACGCTGTTCAAGGATAACGCGCCGATTCGAATCGCCGATGTGTCGAGCGATGACTTGGCCGCCCAGTACCTCCGGTCATTTCTTGAGAATCAGGCCGCCATCCTGTTGGCCGGGGTGCGAGCCTGGATGTGGGTGCCGGTCGCCGTGAAAGGCGCGTGCATCGGCGCCATCGGGGTTGCCCACAACGAGTTTGACTACTTTACCGAGCATCATGCCAACCTGGCTCTGATCGTGGCCAACCAGGCCGCCATCACCATGGTCAACGCCGACTTGTTTGAGCATGCCCAGGCGCTGGCCGCCCTCCGCGAGCGCCAGCGCCTGGCTCAGGACCTGCACGATGCCGTCAACCAGTCGCTCTTCTCAGCGGGCTTGATCGCCGAAGTTCTGCCGCGCCTGTGGGAGCGCGACAAGGCGCAGGGGCGGGAATCGCTGGATGATCTGCGCCGCCTGATTCGCGGCGCGCTGGCCGAAATGCGCATTTTGCTGGTGGAACTGCGCCCGACGGCCCTAACCGATAGCGACCTGGGCGACCTGTTGCGGCTGCTGGCCACGTCGCTCACGGGCCGGGCGAAGATCCCGGTGGCGGTGAGTGTTACCGGCAAGGGCGCCCTGCCGGCCGAGGTGCAGGTGGCGTTCTATCGTTTGTGCCAGGAAGGGCTGAACAATATCGCCAAGCATTCCAAGGCAAAACGGGTTGAGATTCAGCTCCAGTATGGCCCGCTGGAGGGCGCGGTTGAGTTGCGCATCCACGACGATGGCCGCGGCTTTGATGTCGCGCAAATTCAGTCCGGCCACTACGGCCTGACCATCATGCGCGAACGGGCCGAGGCCGTGGGCGCCGTATTGTCGATCGAAAGTCAACCCGGGAAAGGCGTCAAGCTTGCCATGCATTGGGCGCCGATACCCAAACGGGAGGTGGCATGATGCCTGCTTCACCCATCCGGGTGATGGTTGTGGATGACCATCCCATGGTCCGTCTGGGCCTGTCGACGTTCCTGAGAATATATGATGACCTCGCGCTCGTTGGCGAAGCTGACAACGGCGAGGTCGCGCTTCAATTGTGCAAAGAAGTCCTGCCGGATGTGGTCCTGATGGATATGGTCATGCCCACGATGGATGGCGTGGCGGCGACGCGGGCCATCCGCCAGCAATTCCCGGGCGCGCAGGTGATCGCCCTGACCAGCTTCAAGGAGGAAGGGCTGGTGGAGAAAGCCCTGCAGGCCGGGGCGATTGGCTATCTGCTCAAGGACGTTTCGGCCGACAAGCTTGTCGCGGCCATCCGGGCGGCTCATAAGGGCCGCGCGACCCTGTCGCCCGAGGCCACTCAAGTTCTGGTCGAGGCCGCCAACAAACCGCCAGCGCCGGGTCATGACTTGACCAAACGCGAGTGGGCGGTCCTGGCTTTGCTCGTCGAAGGGCTGAACAACACCCAAATCGCGCATCGGTTGGGGGTCAGTTCGTCCACGGTCAAGACCCATGTCAGCGCCATCCTCTCCAAGTTTGGAGTGGAGAGCCGGACCGAAGCCGCCGCGCTGGCCCTGCGCCATCACCTCATCGCCTAAAAGGCGCTGACAGAACCCGTTTTCGCGACGATATCCCCCGGCGCACGCCGGGGCAGTGCCTGTCTATTCCGTCATGCGCGCCTCCCCCAAGTGGTGGAGACGGAAACACCCTGGGCGATGGATGCGCCCGGGGTGTTTCCGTCCTAGGATGTTGTCATGGCTCGCATATACATAGCCGATGGCCTGGCGGAAGAACGATCAGCCCTCCGGCTGGTGTTGCGAAGTCTTGACATGGTGGTCGTGGGCGAAGCGGCGGATTGGGCGACAACGCTGGCCAGGGCGCCAGCGACGCGGCTCGATATCCTGCTGGTGGATTGGGATCTGCTCCCGGATGAGTCCGGCACCGCCCTGGATCTGCTGCGCGCGGCCTGCCCGGGGGCCATCATTGTCATTCTGATCAGTCATATGGATGCCCGCCAGCAGGCCGCGCTGTCAGCCGGCGCGGACGTCTTCATCAGCAAGGGCGAATCGCCCGAGCGGGTGGCCGAACGACTGCGCGGCATCGCCGAGAGCGTGACGCTCAGGTAGCGTCGCCGCCACCCAACATCAAGAACGGCGCTCCTCTCTGTCTGGAGCGCCGCCACAAAACAGCGTGGGTAACACCCTCCAAACACGGGATCCGCTGAGATTCCAGTTGTATCGATCCAGGAGGATCAAAACATGAACAAGGATGAATTCGAAGGCAAGTGGAAGCAGATTCGTGGCCAGGCCCGCCAGTGGTGGGGCAAGCTGACCGACGACGATCTTGAGCGCGTCGGCGGCAAGTATGAGCAGTTTCTGGGCGTTGTGCAGGAGAAGTATGGCTATACGCGCGAGGCTGCCGAGACCGAGATCAACAAGCGGGTGACTGAGTTCGAGGCGAACCACAAGAAGCACGCCGCGCCAGTCAAATAGGCTGGCAAGCGCGGGCGCCACCGTCGCGCTGCTTTCATGCAATGCGCCAGCGTTCATC
>JAGOCU010000005.1:5465-9841 GCA_017998555.1 Thermoflexales bacterium | reverse complement strand
ACCGAGATCAACAAGCGGGTGACTGAGTTCGAGGCGAACCACAAGAAGCACGCCGCGCCAGTCAAATAGGCTGGCAAGCGCGGGCGCCACCGTCGCGCTGCTTTCATGCAATGCGCCAGCGTTCATCAATAGCCGGATGAAAGGGCCGCCGGCATGCCGGCGGCCCTTTCATCCGGCTATCAAATTCGCGGGGTGCCCCCAGCGGGGCGCCTCAAAATGAAACACAGTATTCAGGAGACCTAAACATGTTGAACTTCATCATATGGATCGTCGTTGGCGGAATCATCGGCTGGCTGGCCAGCATGATCATGCATACCAACGGGAGCCAGGGCACGCTCATCGACATCATCGTCGGCATCGTTGGCGCCTTTGTGGGCGGCCTTGTGCTGAGCCCGCTGCTTGGCGTCGGCACGATCAACGAAGGCAACTTCAGCCTGCCCGCCCTGCTGGTGTCGTTGCTCGGGGCGGTCATTCTGCTGGCTGTCCTCAGACTGTTCCGCCGCGGCGGAACGCGCAATGCCTAGTCTCCCAAGGCAAGACCAGAGTGTCTTCGCGTTCAAGACCACCCACGCGGTGTGGGTGGTCTTTGCTCTACTGGAAGCCCTCATCGGGTTTCGAATCGGGATGAAGCTCGTGGGCGCGAATCCGGCTGACCCGATGGTGAATTTCGTCTACAACGCCACCAGCCTGTTTGTGGCCCCGTTCGTGGAACTCGCGACGTCTCCCTCGGCAGGCATGGCCGTGATGGAGTTGTCATCGGTGATCGCCCTGGTCGCGTACGCGCTGCTGGGCTGGGGCGCCGACAGGATCGTCTGGTTGTTTCTCTATCGTCCGCGCGAAACCGCGGCCGGCGGGGCGCAATCGATGAGCAACGGGCGCTGACCGAGAACGCCCATACGGCCGCGCGCGCGGCAAGGTTCGAACAAGGAGACTAAATGTCCAACTATCCTAACTCAGAAGACGTGTCTGTGGATCGACGCCAGGAAACGGTGGTCACCCAGCAGCCCGGCTACGCGGCGACAGAACAGGTCACGCGCGATGTCGCGTCCGAGAAGCGCCAAACCCTGTTCCAGATCAACCGGATCCTGTACACCCTGTTGGGCGCGTTGGAGATCCTCCTGGCTGCCCGCTTTGTGCTGAAGCTGATCGCGGCCAATCCGAACAGCGGCTTTGCGGCCTTTATCTACGGACTGTCGGGCGTCTTCGTCGCCCCGTTCAATGGCCTGATCGCGACGCCCGCATCCGGCGGCACGATTCTTGAGGCGACCACGCTCATCGCCATGATCGTCTTCGCCCTCATCGTATGGGGCATCGTGCGGATCATTCCGATCATCACCGACCGGCCGAGCGCGCGCACCGTCACGCGCACGACCCGCGAGCAAACCCCGGGCGGGGCTGGCAACGAGCGCACCACCCGCACCATCACCAAGGACTAGATGTCATCCTGGATGCCGCTGGCGAGATCACCATCCCCGCGCTTTGCGCGGGGATGGTGATCTCGCCGACGAAATCTGGCAGGACCATCATCATGAAACTAAGCATCAACAAGAGCATCGGCAGCCTGTTGCTGGCCATATGGCTCATCCTGACCGGCCTCGCGCACTTCGTCCCGGCCATCGCCGGATTGGCGGTCGTGCTGGCGATTCTCGCCATCGTCGCCGGCCTGTTCATCCTGCTGGGGCGCTAAGAGCCACGAGCAAAACCCATTCCGGAGGCAACCGCCCCCGGTGAAGCCGGGGGCGGTTGCCTCCGAAGGAAAGAGTAATGAAACACGAAACAAACCAACACAGGGCCCACATCAATCGCCCGGGCAGCTTCCTGGCCGGCGCGATTCTTGGCGGATTGACCGGCGCGGGCGCAATGCTCCTGATGGCCCAGCAATCCGGCAAAAAGACCCGCGATCAGATTCAACTGAAGAGCGAGGAGCTGCGCGACCAGGCTTCGGAGGCCATGGAAGACGCGGTCTCCCAGACCCGCGACACAGCCCGCAAGATCACATCCGATTTGCGCGCAAAGGCCCGGGAAATCCAGCAGGGCGGCGAGCAGCTGCTTGCCGAGCAGAAGGCGCGCGTGAACACCGCGCTCGCCGACGCCAAGTTAACCACCTGACAGGCCTTGTGGCGCCGCGTCTGGATGAGCCGGGACACTGCACTCCCGGCTCTTCCGGGCGCGGACCACGGGCTTGAAGGGCTAGCACATATTGCCGAACCAGCCAATTGTGTTCTTCACCGCGGGGGTGGGGAGGAGCAGCAATGTTCAAGTCTATTCGTTATGCGTATCTTCTATTGATTTCGACCGCGCTTCTGGCCGCCACAGGCAGCCGGTTGACGCCGGTGTCGGCCTCGCCGCCCAGGACAGGAATTTCGCCGTTCCTGGGCGCGGTGGCAAGTTATTCGGTTCTGGCTGGCTCGATTGTGACCAATATCGGCCCGTCGGTCGTGTCGGGAGATGTAGGCGTTTCCCCAAGCATTGGGGTGCCGCCGCATATCACGGGATTTCCACCCGGGATCGTCAATCTTCCGGGCACGATCCATGATGCCGATGGGCACGCCCAGGCGGCCCAGGCTGACAACACCACGGCGTTCGGCCTGCTCGATCAAATCTGCGATGTCACCTACCCGGGCGTGCAAGACCTGACGCTCGTTTCTCCCCTTGTGCCTGGCGTCTACTGCGCCCTGGGCTCGTTCGCGCTCAGCGGGAATCTGGTTCTCAGCGGCTCGGGCATTTGGATCTTCAAGTCCGGGTCTACGCTCATCACCTCGCCTGGTTCATCCGTGACCGGCGATGAGCCCTGCAATGTGTGGTGGCTGGTCCCCAGCTCGGCGACACTCGAGACAACCTCGTCGTTTATCGGGAACATCCTCGCCCTCACGTCGATCTCCCTGAAAACCGGCGCGACGTTGAATGGCCGTGTCCTTGCTCAGACGGGGGCTGTCACGCTGGATTCCAACACGATTTCGCTGGTCTGTGGTGGCGCCGCGACCGAGACGCCGACTGCAACAGCCACGAGCACGCCCACCGACACCCCGACGCCGACTGCGACCGCTACCGCGACCGCTACCGCGACCGCTACTGCGACCGCGACGCCGACGGGCACCCCAACGGCAACACCGACAGGCACCCCAACGGCGACGCCGACAGGCACTGCGACCGCGACACCGACGGGCACTCCCACCGCGACGCCGACGAGCACACAGCCGCCATCCGCGGTTGAGTTGCTGTTCTTCTCCGCGGCCCGGGTTGGGCAGAGCGTCGCGCTGGATTGGGCGACGGCGCAGGAAGTTGACAACTACGGCTTCAACTTGTATCGCGCCGCAGTCGATGACTTTTCGCCGGCGACGTGGATCCACTTTGAGCCGTCATCCATTGCGGGCGGCACGGGTTCCGGCGCAACCTATCGCTATTTTGACACCTCCCCAGGTCCGGGCACATGGCGGTATTGGCTAACCGACGTTGACACCCATGGCGCGGAAACGGGCGATGCCCAATCAGCCACCATCGTTATGCCGTTGTTCTTCCCGGTCTATCTGCCGATGATCGGGAGAGCCTGAGGATTTCATGAATCGCAAAACGCTCGCCTCCCTCTCGATCAGCCTGGGGCTGACCCTGCTTGTCATGGGCTCTCTGCCGCTCGCCGCAGCCGAGTCGCCCAATGCGCCTCTTGGCGTTACCGAAACGCCGATGGCGACGGAAACGTCGACAAACGCGCCGACCAATACGCCCGTGCCGACGCAAACCCCGACAAACACACCCATGGCGACGCAAACGCCAACGCCGACGAGACCGCTGGCTACGTCGCAGCCGAATATGAATCTCGCATCGGGGGAAACGCCTACGCCCACAAGCACATCGACCGGCACACCGACCGCGACCCGGGTCCTCGTGTTGCCCGTCGCGGGCGCACCGGGGGAACCCGCTGACGGGCTGCGCTGGCTGCCCGAGATTCTGGCGTTGATCCTTGGCGGTCTGGCCGCGCTGGCAATTGGCTCGAATCCGCGCGCAAACCACACCCCGCATCACTAGAAGCTATCCTAAAAAGATCCGACAAGATCAGCATCCCCGCGCGAAGCGCGGGGATGCTGATCTTGTCCATGATTTCCCGAATGACTTCCAAGACCATGATGTTCAAAGGCAGATGTCTCGCGATCGTGCTCGGCATCATCCTTGCGTCCGGAAGAGGCGCTGGCGCGGCAAACGCCTCAGCGCCGTCTTCTCACCCCCCGGAAACCCACCCTCCGGGGGGTGTCGCCATGGAGGGACTGAGCCTGGAATGGCGGGCGACACTCCCCGAGCTGACCCGCCTGTCCGATGGCGCGCTGGATGTGCGCATCCCCGGTTATGCGATAAGCGATGCGCCCGGCCTGCCGCAACTGCCG
>JAGOCU010000005.1:0-5365 GCA_017998555.1 Thermoflexales bacterium | reverse complement strand
CATGGAGGGACTGAGCCTGGAATGGCGGGCGACACTCCCCGAGCTGACCCGCCTGTCCGATGGCGCGCTGGATGTGCGCATCCCCGGTTATGCGATAAGCGATGCGCCCGGCCTGCCGCAACTGCCGATCTCGACCACGCTGGTGGCCCTGCCCGCCGGCGCGCGCCCCAGCCTCGAAATTGTCGAGGTAGAAGAAACCGATCTGCCGCTGACCGGCGCCCTGCGCCGCGCGCCGCGCCCGGCCGGGGTGTTGCGCGACGCGGCCGGTGACATCGTCGGCGGCGCTTATGCTGATGACGGAGCGACAACCTGTCCCGAAGCGGCGGGTTGCCCTGGCCCATTGGATCCGCCCCTCACGCTCGCTCCGCTTGGAACGGCGCGCGGTGTGTCGCTCGCCACGCTCTCATTTGCGCCCGTCCGGCAGGTGGCCGGCGCTTTGCGGGTCACCACCTATCTTCGGGCCGTTGTGCGATTCAATGTCGCCGCGGTCGAACCGTCAGCGGCGGCGATTTCGTCGCAGTCCGGGCTGACGGATCCGCTCCTCGACGTTCTGAGGCGCTCGGTGATCAATCCGGCGCAAGTAAACCCCGCGCCCCCGCCGTCCGTGGCGATGACCCGGCCCCAGATTGCCTCGCCGCGCGCGCTCGTCTCCGTGAGCCAATCCGGCCTGACCGAATTGACCTACGCCAGCCTGGCCGCGATTGGGTTTCCGCTCGCCGGCGTCGATCCGCAGCGTCTGCGCCTCAGCCGGGCCGGCGCTGAGATCGCCCTGCAATGGGACGGGAATCCGAACGCAAGCTTCGAACCCAGTGAACGCCTGCTGTTTTATGCCGCCCCCCGATTCAGCCGCTGGACGAGCGAGGATGTCTACGCGCTTTCCGTCGGCGACCTGTCCGGCCTGCGCATGGCGAGCCGCCCGGCCAATCCGGCGCCTCAGGCGCCTGGAATCGCCTGGATGGCCCAAACGTATGAAATCAACGCCCTCTATACGCCGGTTTGCTATTGCGGGCGGATGCCTCTCGGGCGTGACGGCGACGCATGGACCTGGGACGACGTCCGCCAGCCCGACCGGGCCCACCCGGTCTATGCGATCGGCGGCTTGCCCGCCCTGAACACGACGCAGGCCGCGACGCTGACCCTGTGGCTGATCAGCTATACCGACCTGCCGGATGTGGCGCCCGATCATCGGGTCGATGTCTCACTCAACGGGCGCGGCCTGGGCCAGATCGCATGGGATGGCCAGCGGGCCATCACCGCGAGCCTTGTCATCACGCCCGGCGTGTTGATCGGCGCCAACAACGCCCTCAGCCTGACCCTGCCCGGGGTGGGGAGCATTGTGGAGGGCATATGGCTCGACGCGTTTGCGCTGCGCTACGCGCGAAACGCTGACGCGGCCGGATCGTCGCTCGCTTTTGCGGGCGATGCCGCGCCGCGCGCGTATACCGTGGGCCTGACCGATACGGCCGGACTGCGCGGCTATGACGTGACCCACCCGGATACCCCGATCAGTCTGTCTGGGCTGACGGCCGCGCCCATCACCCTGACCGATCCGATCAGTGGAGGCGGACGCAGCTACCTGATGACGTCGGCTGCGGCGGTCCACGCCCCAGCTCGGCTGCGGCTGGCGGCGGCCCTCCAGCTCGTGAGTGGCGCTGACGAGATCATCCTCTCCCCCGCCTTGTTCGCGCCCGCATTGACGGATTTGATTGCGCTGCGACAGAGCCAGGGTCTGACGGTGGTTGTCGAGGACCTCCAGGCGGTCTACGATGCCGCTGACGGCCGCCCCCTGCCTGAGGCGATCCAGGCGTATCTGCAATCCGCCTACGACACCTGGAATCCGCGCCCGACCTTCGTCTTGCTGGTGGGGGATGGCAATTACGATCCGAAGCGGTATCGAGCCAGCTCGAAGGAAACGCTGCTGCCGCCCTATCTCGCCGACGTGGATCCGTGGATGGGCGAGACGGCCGCCGATAACCGTTATGCGCTGCTCGACGGCGCTCCGGACATCCTGCCGGATGTTCTGATCGGCCGCCTGCCGGTCAACACCATCACCGAGACGCAGACCGTGGTGGACAAGATCGTGCGCTACGAGACGAATCCTGAACCCGGGGGATGGAACGGAACCATCGCCTTCATCGCCGACGATGCCGACGCGGGCGGGGACTTTGCCGCGGATGCCGCGCAGCTCGCCGCGGACCATGTTTCATCGCCTTTTGTCTCTCGCGCGATTTACTACACGCCTCCGACCACGACCGTGCCCGCCACCCAGCAGGCCATCCTGGCGCGCTGGAATGCCGGCGCTGGGCTGATCGCTTACTTCGGCCACTCGTCGGTGCGCCAGTGGGCTGTTGAACGCCTGTTTCATCGCGACGATGTGGCGGCGCTGCGCAATGGGCGCAGATTGCCCGTTGTGCTGGAGATGACCTGTTTCACCGGGTTCTTTCATGAGCCGAATGGCACAACCCTGGACGAAACGCTGGTCCGCGCGGCCGAGGGCGGCGCTGTCGCGGTCTGGGGCGCGTCCGGCCTCGGGGTCGCGGTGGGCCATCAGCAACTGGCCGCGGGTTTCCTCGCCTCGCTGTATGCGCGCCACGAAGGCACGCTTGGCGCGGGGACGCTTTCCGGCAGGCTTAAACTGGTGGCGAGTGGCTCAAGCGCGCTGGATCTGGTCGATACGTTCAATCTGCTGGGCGATCCCGCCATGCGTCTGAACGTGACGCTTGTCCCCTGGGCCACCACCAGGTTCTTGCCCGCCGTCCGGCGCTGACCCGCTGGAATGGGACAGGAATTGAGAGAGTCCGATGAAGCCTGTTATTTCGTTCCGCAAGACTGGAATGCCGACTGAGCATTCCGCGACCGAAGCAGCCCTGGCCGCCTATTGGAGCGTCCCGCCCGAACAACTCCTGTCTCAACTGGACGTCACCGACAAAGGACTGCTGCCGGCCGACGCCGAGAACCGCTTCAGGACATACGGGCCGAACGCGCTCGAGCAGCAGCACCAGACGCGGGCGCTGGTTCTGCTGCTGAGCCAGTTCAAGAGCCCGCTGGTGCTGATCCTCATCTTCGCCGCCGCGATTTCGATCTTCGTCGGCGAGTACACGGATGCCCTCATCGTTCTGGCCGTGGTCTTTGGCAGCACCCTGCTCGGTTTCACCCAGGAATACCGGGCCGGGAACGCCGTTGAGAAACTCCGCTCGCAAGTCACCCTCAAGGCCAAAGTGCTGCGGGGCGGCGAGTCGCGCACCATTGACGCGGAACGAGTCGTGCCGGGCGACATCGCGCTGCTGTCGGCCGGCAGCCTGATCCCGGCGGATGGGGTGGTGCTCGAAGCCAATGACTTCTTTGTCAACCAGGCCGTCCTGACCGGCGAGACGTTTCCGGTCGAGAAGAGAGCCGGGCAGGTCGCGGCGAATGCCAGCCTGGCCGAGCGCGGCAACAGCGTATTCCGGGGCACCAGCGTCAGCAGCGGCACGGCCCGGGTCCTGATCGCCCAGACCGGCAAAGGGACCGTGTTCGGCCAGATCGCCCAGCGCTTGAGCCTGCGCCCGCCCGAGACCGAGTTCGAGCGCGGCATCCAGCGCTTTGGTTATCTGCTCACCCAGGTCATGCTGGTGATGGTCATCGTCGTCCTGGCAGTCAACATCTTTCTGGCCAAACCGCTCATCGACTCGCTGCTCTTCGCCCTCGCGCTCGCGGTGGGTCTGGCGCCCGAGCTGCTGCCCGCCATCATCAGCATCACTCTCGCCCACGGCGCGCAGGCGATGGCCAAACGCGGCGTCATTGTGCGCCGCCTGAATGCCATCGAGAACTTCGGCAGCATGGACGTGCTGTGCACCGACAAGACCGGCACCCTGACCGAAGGCGTGGTCCGGCTCGATGGCGCGCTTGACCCGGCCGGCCAGCCCTCCACCGCCGTGTTGAGTCTCGCCTATCTCAATGCCCAGTTCCAGACCGGGCTGACCAATTCGCTCGACGGCGCCATCCAGGGCTACGCCCAAAAAGCCGGGTTGAAGGCCGACGCCGAGAAGAAGATCGATGAGATCCCCTACGACTTTGTGCGCAAGCGCCTGAGTGTGGTCACGGCCGATGACAAGGGCGCGCGCACGCTTGTCACCAAGGGCGCGCTGGACAACATCCTGAGCATCTGCGATCGCGTGCAGGTGGGTGATGATCTTGTTCCGCTGGACGATGGGCAGCGGGCCGGGATTGACCAGCGCTACAGCGATTGGAGCGACAAGGGCTTTCGGGTGTTGGGCATCGCCTCCAGGAAGATCGAGGCGCTGACCGACTCGTATACGCGCGAAGACGAGCGCGACCTGGCCTTCGCCGGCTTCCTGCTCTTCTTCGATCCCCCCAAGAATGACGTGCGGCAGACCATCATCGATCTCGCCCAGCGCGGGGTGCAGCTCAAAATCATCACCGGCGACAACCAGAAGGTCGCCCGGCATGTCGCGGAAGCGGTCAAGCTCCAAATCGACGGCGTGCTGACGGGCAGCGCGTTGAACGACCTCAACGACGAGGCGCTCTGGCACGCCGCCGAGCGCACAACGATCTTCGCCGAGGTGGACCCCAACCAGAAGGAACGGATCATCCTCGCCCTGCGCAAGACCGGCCACGTGGTCGGCTACATGGGCGACGGGATCAATGACGCGCCGGCCCTGCATGCCTCGGATGTCGGGATTTCGGTGGACACGGCGGTCGATGTGGCCAAGGACGCCGCCGACTTCGTGCTGCTGCGGCAGGACCTCGACATCCTGCGCGAAGGGATTGACGAGGGCCGGCGGACCTTCGCCAATACGCTCAAATACATCCTGACCACGATCAGCGCCAACTTCGGCAACATGTTCAGCATGGCGGGGGCCTCGCTGTTTCTGCCCTTCCTGCCCCTGCTCGCGCCCCAGATTCTGCTCAACAACTTCCTGTCCGACATCCCCGGCACGGCGATTGCGGGTGACAATGTCGACCCGGAGTGGGTGGCCAAACCGCGCCGCTGGAACACCAAGTTCATCCGCAACTACATGGTGCTCTTCGGCCTGGTCAGTTCGATCTTTGACTTCCTGACTTTCGGCGTGTTGCTGTTCATCTTCCGCGCCTCGCCCGAAGAATTCCGCACGGGCTGGTTTATCGAGTCGCTGATGACCGAGCTCGTCATCGCCATGGTCGTCCGCACCCGGCGGGTGTTTTTCCGCAGCCGGCCGGGCACCCTGCTGTGGGTGAGCACCGTGATCGTCATCGCCATCACCATCGTCCTGCCGTATCTGCCCTTTGCCGGCATCTTCGGCTTTATCCCGTTGCCCGCGCCGCTCATGCTGACCGTGCTCGGGCTGACCGGGCTGTATGTGCTGGTCACCGAGATCGCCAAGAA
>JAGOCU010000151.1:1886-5997 GCA_017998555.1 Thermoflexales bacterium | reverse complement strand
ATCGGCGATGACAGGCTGCACGCCGGGGGCGGTGTGCTTGCCGAGTTCGTCCCAAATGTCGACCGCGACTTTGCGCCGGGCTCGGACCTCATTGATCCAGTAGCAATACCCCGCGCCGAGCTCAAGCGCCGCCGCATTGTTCGGCGTATAGCGGGCAAGGTAATCGGTCAGGACCCGCCACAGGACCGCCCGCGAGCCCGTCTCCTTGAGATGGACGGCGTGGTAGGAGGTCTCGCTCATCCGTTCAACCAGGCCTTGGGCAGGTTTTTGAGCACTTCGATGTTCTCAAACGGGCTGCTCTGTCGCGCGCCGTGGCGGCGCGCCCACTCGGCCATCCGGGCCAGACCTTCATCCAGGGTATGCAGCGGCCGGTCGCCAAACACCCGCCGGACCTTGGCGTGGTCGGAGTAGGCGTGCTGCACTTCATTCCGGGCGGGCACATGCAGGATGTCGGGCGCGACGCCCATGGATGCCGCGATGCGTTCGGCCAGTTCGCGCACGGTGTAGTTCTGGTCCGCGCCGATATTGAAGACCTGATTGCGGGCGGCCGGCACGTCGATGGCTTCGGCCATGATCGGCGACATGTCGCGGATATAGCTGAAAGCCCGTGATTGCGTGCCATCCCCGAAGATCGTCATCGGCTTGCCCTGCATGATTTGATTCATGAAGATCCCGACCACATTCCGATACTTGTCGCCCACGTTCTGCCGCTCGCCATACACGTTGTGCGGCCGGAAAATGATGTAGTCCAGGTCGAACATGCGCTTGCACGAGACCAGCTCCTGCTCGACCGCGTATTTGGCAATGCCGTAGCTGTCCTCGGGGTGAGCGGGGGTTTCCTCCCGCATCGGCAGCTCCGGGCTGGGGCCATACACCGCGATGGACGAGGTGAAGACAAAGCACTTCACCCCCGTGTTGATGGCGGCGTTGATCAGGGTGACGCTGCCAAGCACGTTGTTTGTGTAGTTAAACCGTTTGATGAAGTGGCTCAGCCCTTCAGCCGCATACGCCGCCAGATGGTAGACGTGCTCAAAGCGGGACTTTTCAAACAGCGCGTTGACCAGCGGGGCATCCGTGATGCTGCCCTGAACGAGCTCCGCGCCGGTCGGGATATTGTCGGCAAATCCCCCGCTCATGTCGTCGAGGATGACGACCCGGTGGCCGCGCCGGATCAGTTCTTCGGCCACGTGCGAGCCCACGAAGCCCGCCCCGCCCGTTACCAGAATATGGCTCATAACGGGCGGATTATACGGGCCGGCCCAACATGAGCTTGCGGAGCAGGCTCTGGCCCTGCGGCCAGTCGCGCAGGTTCGAATCGGCATTGATGTGCCCGAGCGCGCCCACGTCCACGAACTCGCTGCCCCAGGCCTGGGCCAGCTCGCGCGCGACGCCGATGGAACCGTATGGATCATTCGTGCTCGCGACCACAATGCTGCGAAAAGGCAATCGGCTGTGTGGCACCGGCAGAAAGCTCCCGACCATCGCCGGATCGGCCCCGGGCCGGGTGAGATCCGGCGGGGCGACCAGCAGCGCAGCCGCGACGCCCGGACCTTTGCGCGCGCGGCCTGCCGGCGCAGGGGGCGTGACGCGCTGCGCGGCCCAATGGGCGACCGTTATGCAGCCCAGGCTGTGGGCAATCAGGATTACCGGGCCGGGCTGGGCGGCGACGGTTTCCTCCAGGCCGGCTACCCAGGCCTCGCGCCTTGGCGCGGCCCAATCCCGCTGGGCGACTCGGACACACCCAAAGAACTTGCCTTCCCAGAGCGTCTGCCAGTGTTCGGGCCCGCTGTTGTCGCGACCCGGAATGATGATCAGCGATGTGTCTGCCATGGCGTATAGTATCGCGGATACACACCCATGAGCATCGATATTCTTTCCCTTCTGTCGCAGCTGGTTGCCATTGATTCGGTCAATCCCGACCTGGTGCCGGGCGGCGCGGGCGAGGGCGCGATCGCGCGCTTCATCGCCGACTGGGCCGAAAAAGCCGGGCTCGAAACGCATCTGGAAGAGGCCGCCCCTGGCCGGCCAAATGTCATTGTGATCGCCCGCGGCACGGGCGGCGGGCGATCGCTCATGCTGAATGGCCATATGGACACGGTCGGCGTGGCCGGCATGTCCGCGCCGCACGCGCCGCGCATCGCCGAGGGTCGGCTGTATGGCCGGGGCGCCTATGACATGAAGGCCAGCCTCGCGGCCTGCATGGCCGCCGTGGCTGAGGCCAAAACCCTCAACCTGCGCGGGGATGTCATCTTCACCGCCGTTGCGGATGAGGAGTATGCGAGCCTCGGCACGCAGTCGGTGGTTCGCAATTGGCGCGCCGACGCCGCCATCGTCACCGAACCGACCGGGTTGCGTATCTGCGGCGCCCACAAGGGGTTTGTGTGGATCGACATCGAGACCGAGGGTGTGGCCGCCCATGGCTCGCGCCCCGATCTGGGTGTGGATGCCATCACCCGGATGGGGCATGTGCTGGTCTGGCTCGATCATCTCGATCAGAGCCTGCGGGCCGCCTCCTCGCACCCGCTGCTGGGGAGCGGGTCGCTGCATGCCTCGCTCATCGAGGGCGGGCAGGAACTCTCGAGCTATCCCGCCCGGTGCCGGGTCTCCGTCGAGCGGCGGACCGTGCCCGGGGAGACCCCGGAACTGGCCCTCCAACAGATCCAGGCGCTGCTTGAGCGCGTCGCGGTTGAGATGCCGGACTTCCGAGCCAGCGCGCGGATCACCCTCGCCCGCGAGGCGTTCGAGATCTCTCCCGAAGCCGACATCACCCAGACCCTGGCGGGCGCGGCGACCGACGTGCTTGGCGCCACCCCCGCCTGGGTGGGCGAGCCGTTCTGGATGGATTCGGCGATTCTGTCCGAGGCCGGCATCCCAACCGTGATCTTTGGGCCGAGCGGGACCGGCGCCCATGCCGTCGAAGAATGGGTCGATCTCGAATCGGTCGGCCAGTGCGCCGATGTGCTGCTCAACACCGCCGCCCGCTTTTGCGCTTAGGCGTTTATGCGGGATCGCATGCCCCGCCCCGGCGTACGCCGGGGCGGGGCATGCGATCCCGCGAACAAGGGACCATGACGACCATCGCTGAGATCGAAAACCATCTCGCCGCCTTTATCGCCGCTGGCGAGCTGGATGGCGCAGCGCTGTCGGTCGCCCAGCGCGGCCGGCAGGTCATCGGCTGGCAGGGGGGCGCCGCCGCGCCTGGTCGGCCGGCCACTGCTCGGACCCTCTGGCCGCTGGCCTCGATCTCAAAGTCCTACAGCGCCGCCGCGATCATGGCCCTCGTCGAGCGCGGCGTCTTACTGCTCTCGACCCCGGTTCGCGCGCTGTTGCCCCAGTTCACCGGCGGCGGCAAAGAGCACGCCACCCTTCGCCATCTGCTCACCCATACGGCCGGGCTGATCTACGAGTCGCCCGAGATGGAGCAGCGCATGGCGGCCCTTACACCGGCTGCCGATTTGGTCGAGGAGGCCTGTCGGCATGATCTGCTCTTCGCCCCGGGGGCCGGGCACGCCTATGCTGACTACGGCTATCTGTTGGCCGGCGAAATGGCGGCCCGCGCCACCGGCCGGCCATTCGCCGAGCTGGTGCGCGAGCTGGTGCTCAAGCCGGCCGGGCTGGTCGATACCCACATGCCGCCAACGTCTGAGGTCTACGACCAGCTCGCCGTCGTGCGGGGGGTGCTGGCCGAAGGCTCCGCCGGCGCGATGTACAACACGCCATATGCCCTCGACCTGGCTCATCCCGCCTTTGGGGTGGTCGCCAGCGCCGACGACCTGATGCGCTTTGGGCTGAACTTCGCCCCGACCGGGCCGCGATTCCTGTCCGATGCCGCTGTCCGGGCGATGACCTCCGACCAGACCGGCGGGCGTTGCCTGGGTTGGGCGCCGGCCCTGGGCCCCCAAGCCGCGCCGGCCTATCCCGTGGCCTGGGGTCTGGGGTTCTACTTCCAGCAGGCCGAGTCGCCGGGCGTGTTTGGAGATCTGCTTTCGTTTGACGCGTATGGCCACGGCGGCGCCAGCGGCTGCCAGCTTGTCATCGATCCGAAAGCCGACCTGGTCATCGCCCTCGTCACCAATTGCCATGCCCGGACCGGCCGCGAGCGCTGGTCATA
>JAGOCU010000151.1:0-1786 GCA_017998555.1 Thermoflexales bacterium | reverse complement strand
GCGCGCCTGGGCGGCCGGCGAAGCGGTCAGCGCGGCGCGGGTGACGCTGACCTCGCGGGCGGCCTTGCCGGGCGAGACCACGGACAGGGTGACCTTTGATCCGATCGCGCCGCGCAGCCGGCGGCGCAATTCGGCCGTGCTGGCCAATCCAACGGGCTGTCCATCGATCCGGGTGATGGCGTCGTGCGCGCGCAGCCCGGCCAGCTCGGCGGCCGATCCCGGTCCAACCGACAAAGCCAATGCCCGCTCGGCGCCGCGTTCGGGCGGCCCGATAAAGACGCCCAGTCCGCCGGGCGCGATCTCGGTTTGCAGATCGGCCGCGGTGATCAGCTCGATTCCGGGGTCGTTCAGCCCGCCCAGGACCTGGCGCAGCGACGCGGCGAAGGCCTCGTCAGTCATCCCGCGGACCACGGCGGCCCGCGTTTCGCGCAGGGCATTGGTCCTGCCCTCGAGCGCGCGCGGATCGATGTAGCGCTCGGAGATCAGCCGCAGCGCCGCGTCGAAATCGGCCAACTGATTCTGGGTGACGACCGGCAGATCGAGCGGAACGGCCGGCGCGGTTGGGGCGGCGCCGGCGCTGGCCCGATTCAGGCGGTTGATGGGATTCAGATCTCCCGAACAGGCGCTGAGCGCAAGCGCGGCGAGCAGGCTGAGTGCCAGCCGCGGGCCAGGGTGTTTTGTCATGGGTGCGTCTTTCACTCGACCGCCTTCTCGACCGCGGTCAAAATCAGCCAGAGCGCGAGGAGCATGACGGCGCCCATCGCCAGACACAGAAAACTCACCAGCGCGATCGGGCCGCCGTAGCCCAGGGCGACCAGGACCGTGCCGCCGACCACCAGGGTGAGCAGGGTCATGATCAGCAGGCTGCGCGCGAATTGGCGCGCCTCCTTGCGCGTGTCCGTCGGCGGACGCGGTCGCTTCATGCGAGAATTATAGGTGTCATGTTTTGCCAGCGTTGCGGGACTGAATTGCGCGAGACGGATCTCGACAGCCGGCCCCGATTGAAATGCCCCGCCTGTGGCTACGTGCAGTATCAGAACCCGGTGCCAGGGGTAGGCGTGCTGATCGAGCATGAGGGCAAACTGGCTCTCATCCGGCGCGGTCATCCGCCCCACCAGGGCCAGTGGGCGCTCCCGGCCGGCTTTATTGAAGCCGATGAGAGCGTCGAGCACGCGGCGGTGCGCGAGGCGCGCGAGGAAACCGGGCTCAACATCGAGTTGGATGAGCTGTTCGGGGTGTATTCATTTCCGGAAGGCCCGCCCCGGAGCGGCCTGATCATCTTCTACCTGGCCCGCCCAACGAACCCAGCCGACCTTCACGCCGGCGACGACGCGAGCGAGGCGGCGTTCTTCCTGCCGGCCGACCTGCCCGTCATCGCGTTCAGGACGCATCGCGAGGTCCTGGCCCGTTGGCTGCTGCAACGTAACGCGCCAGGGATGGCCGGCGCCGTCGCCGCGCATCCCCAGCCCGACGTTACGGTGCGCAGGGCCGCGCCCGGCGACCATTACCGGATCGTCGAGCTCATGTCGCACATGCCCGCCCAGACGCGGATGAGCGACATCGCCCGCGAACGCGCTTTTGCCCGCCTGCGCGACAGCAGCGCGCTCGAGGTGTTTGTGGCGGAGTCGGCCGAATACCAGGCGGCCAGCCAGTGGACGGCCATCATCGGGTTTGTGGCCGTGTCGCTGCTCGAGGGATTGAATGAGACCCGGGCCTGGCTGGATGCGATGGTCGTCGAGCCCGAATACCGCCGGCGCGGGGTGGGTGGCGCGCTGTTTGACATCGG
>JAGOCU010000150.1 GCA_017998555.1 Thermoflexales bacterium | reverse complement strand
TTCGCCCGATTCACACGATGATCGACGGCGACGTGGTGTTTGCCCTGTCGTGCGGAGACAGGAGCGCGGATGTCAACCTGGTCGGGGCGCTGGCCGCCGATGCGCTGGCCGATGCCATCGCCCGGGCGCCAAATCACCCATCTATGCAATTCCGCGTTTGCGGACTAACATCGGGCGTGGCTCAATTTCGGGCCACTTTTTTCAGGAGGCATCATGCAAGGGTCAGGCAAGTCAGCGAATCCGTGGACGTTTGGCACACGCGAAATGGTGTTGGCCGCCATCTTTGGGGCGATGGTGATCGCCCTGCAAGTCGTCGGCATCGGGTCGATCCCGGTTCCGAATCTGAGCGGCGCGATGACGACGCTGCTCATCCCGGTGATCCTGGGCGCCATCATCGGCGGCCCGATCGTGGGTCTGATCGCCGGGCTGGTCATGGGCATCATGTATCTCATTCTGCCGGCCACCGCGGCGTTTGGGCCGATCACCCTGATCGTCCCGCGCCTGCTCATGGCTCTCGTGGCGTTCTACGTCTACCGCGCGCTGAAAGGCAGCAACACGATCTTGGCCGCCGCGGCCGCGGGCGGGCTGGGTGCGCTCACCAATACGGTTGCGGCCGTCGGTATCGCCATCATTCTGGGCCAGGTGCCCGCCTCGATCATCCCGGCTGTCGTCCCCCAGGCGCTGATCGAGCTGGTCGGTTGCGCGATCATCATTCCCATCATCGTCGTGGCCGTTGACGCGGCAATGAAGGCGCGCCGCTAATCCATCGCCGGAAAAAGCGGCGAGATGACGATGCCGGCGCGAAGCGCCGGCATCGTCATCTCGCCACCTCTTCCTGGCTGGGCTGGCGATCCGCTAAACGAGCCGGCAGCGCTCGAGCAGGGCCCGATCTGACAAGACCGTCTCCGGCGCGCCATCGGCGACGATCTGGCCGGCGGACATGACCACCACCCGGTTGGCATAGGCCCGCACGAGCTCGAGGTCGTGGGTGGCGAAAACAAGCGCGTCAAACTGGCCGGGCCGGGTCAAATCATCCATCAGACGCAGCACGTTGTCGGTGTCCTGGCCGGCGGTCGGCTCATCCAGCACCATCACCCGGGTCCCCATCGCGATCACGCAGGCCACGCTCACCCGCTTCTGCTGCCCAAAGCTCAGGGCGAAAGGCGAGCTCTCCATCCGGTCGGCCAGGTTGACCGCCTCGGCGGCCCTGACGATATTGCGGGCGATGGCGTCCGGGCTCTGCCCAACGTTCTTTGGCCCAAAGGAGAGCTCCTCGCGCATGGTCGGGGCGAAAAGCATCACCCCCGGATTCTGAAAGACGTAGCCGACCTGCTGGGCGATCTGGGCGATCGTCATCCCGGCCGCATCCGTCTCGCCGATGCGGACCCGCCCGCTGCTGGGCCGATGCAGGCCGATGAAGTGCCGGCACAACGTGCTTTTGCCGGCGCCGTTTGCGCCCAGCAGGGCGATGATGTCGCCATTTCGAACGGTGAACGAGACGTCGCTCAGCACCCGCGGCCCTGTGCCGTGCCGAAAGCTGACCTGCTCGAGCGTGACCAGCGGCCGGCCGCCGGGATCGGCCGGCGCGATGGCGCGGCGGGCCGGCGTGGCCGGGCTGGGGAAGCCCACAGCCGGGCCGTCGTAGATCAGCCCGCCATCCTCGAGCAGCACGCACTGGTCGGGGTGGGCGGCGAGCACATACGGGTGGCGGTGCTCGACCACCACCACGGCCACCCCCTCGTTGGCCAGGGCGCGGAACAACGCCATCGCCTCGCGGGCGGAGGCCGGGTCGAGCGAGGCCAGCGGCTCGTCAAGCAGCACCGCGCGCGGATTCATCGCCAGCACGCCCGCAATCGCGACCTTCTGTTTCTCGCCGCCGCTGAGCGAGAAGGTCTTGCGCCCGAGCAGGCCGCTGATGCTCAGGCGCGCGGCGATGCCATCAATTCGGGCGCGAATCTCATCCCGCGATAGAGCCAGGTTCTCCAGTCCGAAGGCGAGCTCATCTTCCACATCGGTCGCCACGAGCTGGCGTTCGGTGTCCTGCAACACCGTGCCAACCCGCCGCGAGACCTGCATCAGGGTGAGGTCGGCCACCCGCTGGTCATCGAGCCACACGGCGCCGGTCAGCGCGCCGTCGGGGTAGCGATGCGGGATCAGGCCGTTGATGCAGCGCATCAGGGTGGTCTTGCCGCTCCCGCTCGCGCCGGCGACAAAGGCCAGCTTCCCGGATTCGAAGCGGGCGCTCACGTCGCGCAGTACCGGCCGCTGGTCGCGGTAGGCGCAGGTGAGCTGGTCGATGCGGATGCTCATGCCGCGGGCAGGGCGATCCAGCCCAGGCTCAGCGCCACCGTGAGCGCCATCCCAATGACGCTGATGGCGATGAGGACGAGGTCGCGGGCGCGGTAGCGCAATGCCCGAATCCAGGACCGGCGTCGGACCGCGCCAAAGCTGCGCATCTCCATCGCGTCGGCGACGTCGGTCGAGTCGACCACACTTCGGACGATGACGGGGATGACCAGCGGCGCGAAACGCCGGACCCGCTCGGCGAAGCCGCCCTTGGGCTTGTCCAGCTCGAGCCCGCGCGCGCGCTGGGCGTCCATGGTCTGGGCGAAATCGCGCGACAGGGTCGGCACATAGCGCATCATCAGGTTCATGGTGAAGGCGAGTTTGTCGGGCGCGCCCAACCCGCGCCACAGCACCCCGTAGTCGCGCGGATTGATCGCCCGCACGGCAACGATGGTGGCCAGAAAAGTGGCGAAGAGTTTGAGGGCGTTGACAAAGGCGTATTCGACCCCGCGCCCGGTGATCAAGTTGAGGACGGTGAAGATGGCGACGATGATGACCAGGGCAAGCCAGGCCTGGCGGGTCTCGCGCCACGTCAGGCGGGCCAGCAGGGCAATGGCGGCGGCCACCCCGATCATCCCGCCCAGCACGAACGGGTTGGCGATGAGCAGCACGCTGGTGGTGAAGGCCAGGTAGAAAATCACCTGGGCCCGCGGATCAAACGATTCGACAACCGAGCCGCGCGGGGTGTAGTCGAACGAAATCACGCCCGTGATTGTAGTCAATACATTGTTGGGATCGACATGCCAGGCGAAGCCTGGCATGTCGATCCCAACACGTCAGGGTCGCTTGTAAGTCACGAGCACCCGCACGTGCTGACTTTCCTTGCGATTGCCGGCCCGGTCGTAGGCAACCGCCCACACTTCGGCCGTGCCCGAGAAGCCGACCGGGATCGTCCACTTGACGCTGTAGGGGGCGACGGTCTTGATGGAGAAGGGTTTGTCGCCGGCGTTGGCGAAGAACTCCACCCGGTCGATGGCGACGTTGTCGGTGACGACGGTGGTCACATCGATCCATTCGTCCTTGGGCGCCTCGTACAGCTCGCCGGGCAGGGGTTGGGCCACCCGCACCGTTGGCGAGATGGCATCGACCGTTACGCGCACCAGGGCGTCGACGCTCTTGCCGTCCTGCTCGATCCGGGTGAGCTTGAGGGTGTAGGGCCCGTTCCCCATGGTGGTCAGATCCCAGCGCTCGAGGACGTTGTTGTCGACCTGCTCGCCGTGATCGGGGCCGATCTGCTGGAACTTGTCGGGGGCAGGGCTGAACCCGGGGGCGAAGGCGAGCTTGTAGCCCACCCAGTTGCCGCCCTTGGCGTTGCCCTTGATCTCGATCGGGCCCGCCGCCAGGAGCGGGCTGACATAGCTGCCGTCCGCGGGCGTGGCGATGGCGACTTCGCCCTGGGCGATGGTGCTGCCGGCCTGGGCGTCGAATTCGAGCGGCGCGAGCGCAAAGAGCTTTTTCTCGTCGTCGGTCCATCCGTTAATCCAGTCGGCGGCCTGGGGCGGGAAGACATACATGACCTTCTCTTCGACCTTGTCGGGCGGGGTGCCGGGGCCGGCCAGCTTCCCGGTCTCCTTGTTGATCGGGAACTTCTGCACGACGCGGCTGACCTGGGTGGGCTCGGTGCCCTTGACGAAGATCTCGTTTGCGCCTGGGCAGATTCCGTTGGACGCCAGCCCGTCGATCTGGCAGATGCCCCGGTCGACCAGCCCGTCGGGCCGGGTGAACTTGACGTTTGGCTTGTCCTTGTGCAGGGCGTTCATGACGTCGACCCAGATCGGCGCCGCGCCGGTCAGGCCGGTGACGCTGCGGTCCATCGACGTGTTGTCGGTGTTCCCCACCCATACCCCGACGACGTAGTCGTTGGTGTAGCCCATCGTCCAGTTGTCCTTGTTGTCGTTGGTGGTGCCGGTCTTGACCGCGGCGGTGCGCTTGCCGGCCAGGTCCAGCTTGTCGCCAAAGGCGGCGGCGCGCGCATTCGGGTCGGAGAGGATGTCGGACAAGACGTAGGTGAGTTGTTTGCTGTTCGGGCCGAGCAGGTCGGGTTTGCGCGCGGGCTGGTATTGGTAGATGACCTTGCCCTTGGCGTCTTCGACCCGCAGGATGGCGACCGGATCGAGCTCGCGGTAGCCGGCCTTGCGTTGCGCGGCGGGCCGGGGCGTGCCCACCATTGAGCCGCCGTTGGCGAACACGCTGTAAACGTAGGTGAGGTCCAGCAGTTTGACCTCGCCGCCGCCCAGGGTGAGAGCCAGACCGTAGAACTCCAGGCCCTTCTCGAGATCGGTGATGCCCAGCTTGTGGGTCAGGCGGATGACGTTTCCGATCCCGGCCTGATTCAACGCGTCGACGGCGGGAATGTTGTACGAGCGGGCCAGGGCCTGGCGCATGCGGACCGGACCATGGTATTTCCGGTCATAGTTTTCGGGCACATACGGGATGTCGCCGCCCGACGGGAAGGTATTGCGGACATCCCAGAACATCGTCGCCGCGCTCTTGCCCTGGCGCAGCAGTTCGAGATAGGTGATCGGCTTGAAGGACGATCCGGGCTGGCGCAAGGCGGTGGCCACGTTGAACTTGCCGTCGATGGTGTCGTTGTAATAGTCGACGCTGCCGAGCATGGCCAGGATCTCGGCCGTGTCGCGTTTGAGCACGATCAAGGACGCGTTGTTGGCGTTCTTGCCGCCTTCCTGCAGCGCAGCGATCTGCTTCTGAGCGAGCTTCTGCACTTCGTCGTTGATCGACAGATCGAGGGTGGTGTAGATGCGCAGACCACCCCGGTTGACCAGGTCGGTGGCCGCGTCGGCGGTGATTCCGAGATGATCGGAGAGCACGTCGACGACGTGGTCGCGGGCGTAGACCGCAAAGTGGGGGGCCTGGATGTTGAAGCGGCTCTGGCGGGTGCGCAGTTTCAGCGACTGCACGCGCGCGTCATCGGCCTGCTGGGGCGTCACCGAGCAGTCCTTCACCCCGGCATCGGTGCCCTCGACCATGGCCTGCAGAATGATGCCCTGGCGCACTTTGGCTTCGTTGGGCTTGTCGTACGGATTCTGGGCGGGGAACTGCGGGATCGGGGCCAGCGCGGCCGCCTCGGCCAGGTTCAGATCACGGGCGCTCTTGCCGAAGTAAACCCGCGCGGCAGCTTCAATGCCATAGGCCAGGTTGCCGTAGAAGTTGGTGTTCAGATACCACTCGAGCTGGGTCTTTTTGTCGTAGCGCCGGTTGACTTCGATCGAGACCAGGGTCTCGCGGATCTTGACCTCGGTGGTGCGCTTGGGCCCCACCCGTTCCTCGATCGGGGTGATGGCGTTTTTGACCAGCTGCTGGCTGATGCCCGACGCGCCCTGGGTGGCGCCACCCTGCAGGTTGTTCAGCACCGCGCGGGCCAGGCCGCGCAGATCGACCCCCTCGGTCTCATAGAAACGCCGGTCTTCGCTGGCGACGACGGCGCAGCGCAGATAGGGCGAGATGTCATCGTATTTCACCCACTGCCGGTCGCCGGCGGTCTCGTCGATGACCTCGTAGAGGAGTTTTCCGGTGCGGTCGAGGATGCGGGTGGTCTGAAAATCCTGCTCGACCTTCTGCAGCTTGCTCGGGTCAGGCAGATTGCTGGTGAGGGTGTTGTAGACCGCGCTGGCGGCGGCGGCAACGGCCACGGGAATGGCGAGCGAGACGGCGCCGGC
>JAGOCU010000149.1 GCA_017998555.1 Thermoflexales bacterium | reverse complement strand
GGGCGGGCATGCCGATCCCGCCGAAACGGAACACAACTCAGATGAAACGAACGTCATCCTCTCTACTGACCGGCGCGGGCGCGGTGCGCGCGTTATTGGCTGCGGCCCTAATGGCGGGGTCATTCGCGTCCACCGCGCAGATCGATTTGGCGCCGCCCACCCCGGCCGAGCCCGCCTCGCCGCTGGCAGCGCCGACCCAGACGCCCGTGCCGCTGCTGGGCAAGGTGCTGCCCGAAGAATTCGAGGCAGAGGTTGGGGATGCCATGGATTCCGAAGCCGGAGAACTGCCATCCTTCCCCGAAAAATACGCGGCCTTTCGCCGGCTGACACTCCAGAACGAAAAGGGCGAGATTCCCGTTGACGGCCTCAGGAAGGCCCTGGCGGTCTACGAAATGGCCCGCGAGCGGACAATGATGTTGCCCAACCCGGCGGTCGGCGGGATCAGCCCGCTCGCCTGGTCGTTCGAGGGTCCCACCAACATCGGCGGGCGCATTCGTTCCATCGTCATTCCGCCCGCGCATCCCGACTGGCTGCTCATCGGCAGCGTGGGTGGCGGTGTGTGGATCAATCGCAATGATGGGGCTGGCTGGTCGGGAACGGGCGCGACCGGCAGCCCCTCGTATCTTGACAAACTTTCCATCAGCACGATGGTGGCGAATCCTGTCACTGGCAACGTGATCTACGCGGGCACCGGCGAGGGTTGGGGCAACGGCGATGCCCTGCTCGGAGACGGGATCTTCCGCTCGGACGACTCGGGCGCGACGTGGACGCAGTTGGCCTCCACAAAAGCGCCGGGAACGGTCAACTACCAGTACGTCAATCGACTGGCCATGACGGCGAATGGTGACGCGTTGCTGGCGGCGACCTGGGGAGGGGTCTTCCGCAGCGTCAACGAAGGCGGCAACTTCTCAACAGTCATCACCCCCGGTCCTGTGTACGATGTCAAGGCGCACCCGACGGTCATCACCCAGGTGGTCGCGAGCGGGCCAGGATGGGCGCGCTACTCAACGGACGGAGGCGCCAGCTTTTCCTCGGCGCTGGGCATCCCGGTCGGAGCCCGCCGAATTGAGTTGGCTTTCTCGCCAAGCAATTCCCTCATCGTGTATGCGTCCATTCAGGACACGGACTCAAAGACGGAGGGAGGCTCGCTCTACAAAAGCGTGGATGGCGGCGCCAGCTACGCTCCCGTCAACACAACGGACAAACTGCTCAGTAAACAGGGCTGGTACGGGAACGTGGTATGGGTGAACCCGGTCAACCCCAACGATGTGGTGGTTGGCGGCGTGGACATGTATCGCTCCACCAATGGCGGCATCAACTTCACGAAAATTGGCTCCTGGAACAGCTATCAGGAAAGCGGGGTGTCGGTTCACGCAGATCACCACGTCATTGTGCCTGCGCTCGACTTCAATGGCACGACGACCCGGACGATCTGGTTTGGCAATGACGCGGGACTGTTTCGAGTCGATGATCTCAACCTGGCGAGCACGAGCGGGGGATGGACGCACGTCATCGGCCCCGGCATAACCCAGTTCTTCAGCGTGGCGGCCAGCAATGGCGGCGGCACGCTGCAGGTGCTGGGCGGCGCGCAGGATAACGGCACGCCACTTCAGGGCGGCCTCGCAAATTGGCGCGACATCTATGGCGGCGACGGGGGCTTTGTTGCCATCGACCCGACGAACTCCAACATCATGTACGGCGAGTACATCAATCTGAAGATCTTCAGATCGACAAACGCTGGCGTTTCGACATCGTTGATTGACAAGAATAACGCGCCCGGCATTGGCGAAATCACGGACTCTCGCACCGATGACGCGCTCTTTATCGCGCCCTTCATCCTCGACCCGAATAATCCCGACACCATGCTTGCCGGCGGAAAATCGCTCTGGCGCTCGACCGATGTGAAGAGCGCCTGGTTCTGGCCTGGCTGGAGCGCCATCAAAACGCCGATCTTTCCAATGCAGGTGACGACACGGCTGATCAGCGCCATTGCAGTCGCGCCCGGCAACTCGGAGGTCATCTGGGTTGGCCACGCGGGTGGTCAGCTGTACAAGACCTCGAATGGGGGGTCCGCCAGCCCCACCTGGACGCCCGTCACCAGCCCGACGCTGCCGGCGCGCTACGTTACTCAGATCGTCTTTGACCCCAACAGTCCGCAGGTCGTCTACGTGACCTATGGCGGCTTCAGCGCCAATAACGTGTGGAAGACCACCGACGGCGGCACGACCTGGGCGCCGCTGCCCGGATCCGGCGTGACATCCCTGCCGGCCGTGCCCGTGCGCGCCTTCGCCGTACACCCCAATCAGCCATCGATCGTCTACGCCGGCACCGAGGTGGGTATTTTCGCGAGTGAAGATGGCGGCGCGACCTGGGGCACACCCGCCGATGGGCCAGTCAACGTGTCAATTGATCAGCTCACCTGGCTCGGGCAACGCCTGTATGCCGCCACCCATGGGCGCGGCATCTGGTCGGTCCAGCCCAACTTCCCAGGCAACCCAACGCCGACGCCCACTCCGTCACCCACGCCCACCGGCACGCCTGTCCCGCCCGCCGTGTGCGTGACCCCGGCGCCGCAGGGCAGCTACACCTTCAATCTGGTGGCCCAGACCGGCGACCAGGGCATGCTGGAGATCTACGACGAAGTCTCCATCAATGACAAGGGCAATGTGGCTTTTGCCGGGCGCCTGGGCAGCACCGACGCCCTCTACATTGGCAGCAACTACACCAACGTCCGCAAGCTCACCCCCACCGAGGGCTATTACACCTTCTTCTGGCCGGGCGGGCAGATTAACAACTCGGATGAGATCATCGCCCGCGACTACGCCAACGGTTTCCGCTACAACCGGATCTGGGAGGGCTCTCCCGGAAGCGAGGGGATCTATACGCTCCTGCCCGGCGGGTCAACCCGTTCGATGCTGGCCTATGGCAGCATCAATGACTCCGGCGCGGTCGTCTACCCGTATCTCCTCCAGAACAGCACCACGCTTGGTGGTCTGGCGGCCTATCCATCGAATGCCACGTTCGGCACGTCTTCCGCCGCCCTGCGGCCGGTGCTCGCCAACAACGGAAACTCGGTGCTTCGGCTGAGTGACCAGGATAACGCGCCCATCACCCTGTTATCGCCTGATCTCAACACCTACACTTCCATCGCCGGCAATGCATTTGCCAAGAAGGGCCGGTGGCCGAGCGTTTCAGGCGAATCCGAGGCGGTCAGCTTCTACGGCGACTTCGCCAACCCCGCCGGCATCGGCGGCGGTCCGGGCGGCGGCAATCCCGGCGAGGGTACTTTTATCTCGCTGGATCGCGCTGCGATTCCGGGGCTGACCGGCGGGCGCGAGCTGTATCGCATCACCGGCCAGGCCTGCAATGGCAAGCTCGACCCGGGCGAGGCGCATAACGATGTGAACGGCGACGGCGTTGTCGATCCCACCGAGGATGCCGGCTTCATCTTCCATTACGACATCGAGAAGCGGGTGGCCATCAACCGCAACCTGCTCGGCGACAAGCGCCGGATGAACATCGCCTTCGTCGCCAACGATGTCAAGGGCCAGGCCGTCTTCCAGAGTGACATCATCCTGCCCTACACCGTTTCGCCCACCCTGCCGGTAACGCCCACGGTCAACACCTACCGGGTCATCGGCGTGGGCGACGTCATCACCGGCGTCAATGGCGTGGTCAAGGACCTCCAGATCGGCGAGCGCCTGACCAAATATGGCGAGATCGTGATCTGGATCAAGACCGACGCCGGGACGGAGGCCATCGTCCGGGCCGCCCCCCAGATGCGCCGGCCGGTCGTCCTCATCCCGGGCCTGCTCGGCACCGGCCCGCAGCCCGGAGACACGGTTTGGTACCGCGTTCGCGGCCTGCCGCCGCAGGCGCTTGCCCTTGACCCGATCCTCGGAACCTACGACGACCTGGTTCAGACCCTGACCAACTTCGGGTATCAGAAGGATCGCGATCTCTTCATCGTGAACTACGACTGGCGCCTGCCGCCCGCCCCGCGCGACAACGCCATTGACGGTTACATCAGCGACCAGACCGCCGATGCCATCATCGATGGCACCTATGCCAATGGGCTTGACTATCTGGGCGCCGAGCTCAAAAAGGCGGCTGACGCCTGGAAGTACTTCCATCCGGGCGAGCCCGACCTCGACGCCGTCGATGTCATCGCCCACGACGCCGGCGGGATCATTGCCCGCGCCTACATTCAAAGCGACGCGTACGGCGGTCCGATTGCGCCCGCGCCGCTCTCGGACGGCTCGCCCGGGCCGTCGACGCTTCCGAAATTCCGTAACGTCGTCCTGGCCGGGGTGCCCAACATGGGCGACACCCGCTCGTGGAGCGGCCTCATCGACAACTGGCGCGACAACGCCGTCATGCGCTTCCTGCTCTCGCGCCTGGTATACGCCGAGTACCTGTATGTGCAGACCAAGGAGACCAATGCGATCTCCGGCCCGGACTACGCCATCACCGCGAGCGGGCTGGCGACCGACACCATCCTGCGCAACCGCGACTTCATCAGCCGGTATGTGCCGACCCTGAACAGCATGCTCGCCACCTACCCCTTCGTCGGGTCCGACGACAACGGAGCCGCGCTGCAGGGCCTCGCGGCCATCACCGATGGGCTGAAGTACCAGAACGCGTTGCTCCTCGACCTGAATGCGGGCCAGGCTGTGCCGCCGGCCTCATCGACCAACATCATCGCCGCCTCGCTGACCGGCAAGCTGTATGTCTTCGCCGGCTCGCAGACCGGCACCTCGCTGTGGGCGCGCCAGCGGAATGCGCCGACGGAAAGCTGTATGGCGATGACGTCCAACACCCTGGCCTCCGTCCAGCAGATCCGCGATTGGATCAACGCCGTGACGACACCCGACGCCCTGGAGCGGCTGCAGATCATCCTGGCCCGAATCGAGTTCATCCTCAGCGCGGTTGGGGTCGACGGCACGGCTGGAAAAGCCGCGGCCTCCGACATCCTGCCATTCAACGACTTCACCGGACGCTGCGCTGGATCCGGCGAGATCTGGTCGGCGACCCAGAAGAGCGTGCCCGCCGACGCGAGCTTTGACATGCGCTTCGCCAAACAGGGTGATGGCACCGTTTCGTTTGGCTCCGCCACGGGGCCGTTTATGAATGCCGGCGGCCAGCCCGTCCACGCCAAGTTCGTGATCTCCGAGTTTGTCGGCATCCAACACCTGCCGTTGATGTACGACAAGCGCACCCAGACCGCGATACTCGGCATTCTCAACATCCCGAACATCAATCCCGCCTTCATCTCGACCAGCAAGCACAAGACCTCGGCCGCGATCTACACCCAGACCTATCAATCGATGGGCGCCTTCCTGGTCAATGAGGAGGGCGTCTTTGACCAGAACCTGAACGCGCAGCAGGCCGGCGCGGTCCAGCAGGCCTTGCAGTACGCCCGCGGCATCTTCCAGAGTGCTCTGGAAGCCCAGGGTTGGTGGTCATCGGTGATCTTCGACCCGGTCGACGGCTACGTCACCGATGAGCTCGGGCGCCAGGTTGGTTACTCTGATGCGGAGGGCGCGAAGAATGCCATTCCGGACAGCACCTGGATTGGCGACGGGGCCGGCAGCGGCGTCGCCTTCATCAACGGGCACCGGCCCATGTCCTTGACCATCCATCTGACCGGCCGCGGCGAGCCCTTCACCGTCGACGCCGCCTTGCACGGTCCGGGCGGCTTCACCCGCACGGTCACGACCGGCACGCTTGCGTTGGGCGAGACCCGAATCATCACCCTCGAGATCCCGCCCGAGATCGGCGCGCAGGACTACGAGTGGCCGTACATGGACTACCTCACCCCAACCGAGGCGTTGACGGTCGCGCTGTATGACAACCTGGACGTCACGATGGTGGTCACCGACGACAGCGGCGCGGTCGAGACCCGCCTGTTCTTTGACGTCGATGGTTCGGGCGTCATCACCGGGCCGGACGAGAGCCTGGTCGCCACGCAGGGCCTGAGCGACACCTTCAACGCGACGTTCTGGACCCTTGACGGCCCGACCGGCGTGCGCGA
>JAGOCU010000148.1 GCA_017998555.1 Thermoflexales bacterium | reverse complement strand
GCCTCGATCACCGCCCGATCCCCGCGCGGGGTCACTTTGGCCTGCGCCCCGCTGTCGAGGCGATCCAGGATCGTCCACCGAATCGCCTGAGCCCAGAAGCGCGGGAACTCGGCCCAGTTCACCCAGGGCTGGGCCCAGCGGGTCGTGGCGTCGGAGGTGAACGCCACCGCGCGGCCGAGGCCATACTGCCAGGTGGCCAGAAGCGGGTCGGTGTCGCTGGCCCGCAGGATGACTTGAGCCGAGGGCTTGGGCGTGCTGGCCACATAGCCCCGCAGTTGCGGCACCGCCGAGATGCCGGCCAGAATCGGCGACGACGCGCCCAGTTTCGGGAAGAACGGCTCCTCGATGATGTAGCTGCGTTGGGCCAGCGCGGTCTCCTCGGTGAAAATGTTAGGCAGGTTAGCCGCCCGATTGGTGAGGTGGAAGCGGCCCTCCCCGATTCGGGCGATATCCCGCAGAAACGGAACATCGCTGCCGTCGCCGATCGCCACAACGCTCAGGGTGATGTTGCGCGCCCGCATCTGGGCCACCAGCTCGCGCGCGCCCGGCTGGTGCTCGGAGTCGCTGCCGTCCGCAAGCAGGATGACGAACTTCGTCAACCGGGTGGTCGGGGCCAGAACCCGAGCCGCCTCATCAAGCGACTCCTTGATGTAGATGCCCCCGCCCCCCACCCCGATCCGGACGATGCGCGGGATATAGGCGGCCCGATCGCGCCCATTGAAGGGACCGACCACATCGACCGGCAGGGTGTCAAAGGCAATGACCGTGACCTCATCGTCCTCATTGAGCAACTCGACCGCGCGGGCAGCCGCCTCGGCCGCCAGGCGCATCTTCTGCGCGCCATTCTCGAGCGCGCCCATGCTCCCGCTCTTGTCCATGACGATGACCATCGCGATCGACGGGAATCGCTTGGGGTCGCGCACTTGCATCTCGACCGGGAGCGTTTCTTCGAGCGGGGTCTTGAAGTAGCCCCCGACCCCATAGCTGTTTGGTCCGCCAATCACGACCAACCCGCCGCCGATGTCGCGCACGTAGCTCTGAATCGAGAACATCGCCCGTTGCGACAGATCGCGGGCCGGCACATTGACCAGCACGACCGACTGGTATTCCGCCAGCGACTGGATCTCGGTCGGCATCGCGCCCGCGGTCGTCTCGTCGAAGGCGATTTCGGCCGCTGTCAGGGCGGCCTTGAGCGGGGCGACTTCGTCCGCTGCGCCGCGCCCGGGCGCGCCAGCCACGAGCAGAATACGAGGCGGGCCGCCGACCGCGATGGCGGCCGAAAGGGCGTTGTTTTGCGGGATGCCATCCTGCGCCGCCGACAGGCTGGCCCGGATCGCGCTCAGGCCGGCCCGCGCGGCGGTGATGCGGATATTGAAGGTGTTCTGGCCGACCAGAAGATTGACGTCTTGCTGACCGACCAGATCCGGCCCGGCAAACAACGCAAGCTGGGCGCGCTGGGCGACCGACGAGCGCACGACGACCTGGACGGGGATAACCTGGCCGGCCGAGGCGCGCTGGGGCGCGTCCACGCGCTCGATCGCGGCATCCGGGCCTGCCACAGACGGCAGGGCAACCACGTCAAGCCGGGCATTGGCTGCGCGGGCCAGGCGGGCGGCCGCTTCGGTGTCGCCCGAAGTCGGGTGCCCGTCGCTGAGCAGGACCAGGCGCCGAGCGGTGTCGTTTGGCAGCAGCGAGAGTCCGAGCCGGACGGCGTTCTCGACATTCGTGCCGCCCGAGCGGACCTGGGCGCCAAACGGTTGCAGATCACGCAGGCCGGTCATGGCCCGCTCGATCTGGGCATCCGCCCCGAAGACGACCACCGCTGCGCTGTCCAGAGGGCCCTCGCGCTGCCCGGCCGGGCGCATGCTCTTGAGCGCGTCGCGGACGAAATCCGCCGCCAGATCGCGCCCCTCGGCGCCAACACTGTCCGAGGCGTCGACGAGAAAGACAACCGAGAGCCGGCTATTAAAGGTGACCAGTTGCGCGCCGGCCATGGCCAGGGCGATCAGGCCGATCAGGCCGCAGCGGACCAGCACGCCAATCGCCGCGTGGCGATTCCAGATCAGAGCTGGCCGAGAGGCGGGCAAGGGCGCGGCGGGGCGCGCGCCCGCAAGCGCCGTAACCCGCCGGCGCTGAACCAGGCGCGGCCACGCAATCAAGATGCTCAGGGGAATGAGCAGCAAGAGCGCCAGGAAGATGGGTTGAGAGAAAGTCAGCACCCGCGGCAGATTGTATCCGTGGCGGCGCGCCGTCACGTGGAACCGTCACCAAAAACCTCCGGCGAGATGACAATCCCCGCGCTTCGCGCGGGGATTGTCATCTCGCCGGAGGTTTGTAGGACCGCTTCACGTCCCCGGGTAGACTCGGCCGCCATGGGACGCTTCAAGTATCTGGATATCATCCTTGGCCTGTTCGTGTCGGTGCTGCTGATCAGCAACGTGGCCTCATCGGCCAAGATCGTGGCGCTCGGACAAATCGGTCCGCTTGCGCTGACCTTTGACGCCGGAACGCTGGTCTTTCCGCTGAGCTATATCTTCAGCGATGTGCTGACCGAGGTATATGGCTACCGAAATGCGCGGCGGGTCATCTGGATCGGCTTCGTCTGCCTGTTGCTGACCAGCCTGGTGCTGATCGTCGTCGGCCGGCTGCCGGGCGAAGCCTTTTGGTTGTCATCGACGGCGAGCGGCGACGCGGCAGCGGCCGATTTCGGGCAGCAGGCCTACGACAAGATCTTTGGCCTGACCGTGCGGATCGTGATGGGCAGCCTGGCGGCCTACTGGTGTGGTTCGTTCTTGAACGATTATCTGCTGGCCCGGCTCAAGGTGCGCACGTCTGGCCGTTACCTGTGGGTGCGGACGATCGGCAGCACCCTGGTCGGCGAGGGCGTCGACACCCTGGTCTTCGCGTTGATCGCGTTCGCGGGCGTGCTCCCCACCGAGACCCTGGCGACCTTGATCATCTCGAACTATGTGTTCAAGGTCGGGGTTGAGGTTGTGTTTACGCCCCTGACCTACGCGATTGTGAACCGGCTGAAGCGGGCGGAAGGCGTCGATGTCTTCGACCGCGACACCGACTTCAACCCCTTCATCCTGTCGACGCCGGCGGGTCCGGCGCCGTAATCCGGCTTGGCGAGATCACGTTCGCCGCGCTTCGCGCGGGGAACGTGATCTCGCCAAACATCGTACGAGAATCTCCATGCGAATCGGGCTTGATTTCGGCACAACCAACACCAGCGCGGCGGTCGTGATCGACGGCGCGCCACAGGTGCTGCCATTGGACCCGGCCAGCCTGACGCCCGAGATTCTGCGCTCAGCCCTGTTCCTCACCCGCCCAGACGCCGCGAGCGGCGGGCCGAGCGTGCCCTACCTGGGCCGGGAAGCGATCGATCGGTTCACCCATGCCAACGTTGGGCGAGTCATCGACTACCAGCTCAAGTTCATCGGCACCACCGACATCCTGCTGGGCGATCTGCCCTCGATCTCGCAGGCGATGTACAGCGAGGTCGACATGAACGCGCCCGGCCGGCTGTTCCAGTCGCTGAAGACCGAGATGCGCTCGCGGGCCTACGAGGGCACGAGCGTTTTTGGCGTGCGCTACTCGATCGAGATGCTGGTCGGGACATTGCTCCGCGAGATCGCGGGCCGGATTGAGCGCCTGACCGGCGAACCGATTACGGCGATCACGATCGGCCGCCCGGTGCGTTATTCGGAAGATGCGGGCGAAAACGATTTGGCCTTCGAGCGCATGCGGGCGGCCTGCGCCTTTGCCGGACTGCCCGATGCGCAGTTCCTGGAGGAACCGAGCGCCGCCGCGCTGGCGTATCTGCGCGACTCGGCCCGGGCGGAGACCGTCATGGTGTTCGATTTTGGCGGCGGCACGTTTGATGTCACGCTGTTGCGGGCGGATGGCGCGGGCAGAGCCCGCACCCTGGCGACCGCCGGCGTGCCAGTCGGGGGCGAGCTGTTCGACCAGCGGCTCACCCTCGGGCGACTGCTCGATCATTTTGGCCAGGGCGCCACGATGCAGACGGTGATGGGCGGCCCGCGCATGCCGGTGCCCAACCACATCCTGCGCATGCTGGGCGATTGGGAGACCATCGTCGAGCTGTCGCGGCGCGAGCACATGGAAACGATTGAGCTGATGGTCTCCACGGGCGACCGGCCGATTCAGTTGCGGGCCCTGCGTGATCTGGTGCGCCACAACTTCGGTCTGCCCTTCTACGAAAAAGTGGAGCAGGCCAAGGTCACCCTGAGCGCGGCCGAGCGCGCCCGGTTTCGGATGGAGATGGGTGACATCTTCATCAGCGACACGATTCGCAGGATTGAGTTTGAGCGTTTGATCGGGCCGGACGCGCGGCGGGTCGACGCGTGCATGGATGAGGCCCTGGCGCAGGCCGGACTGCGCGCCACAGATGTCGACGTCGTGCTGCGGACGGGCGGTTCGTCGCGCATCCCGCTGTTTCAGCGCCTGCTGGCGGCCAAGTTTGGCGAGTCCCGACTGCGGGAGATCGACGCCTTCACCAGCGTGGCGGCCGGGCTGGCCATCGCGGCCGCCCAGCCTGGAGAGTGATTTCTGGAAGCGAACGCCCGCGGCTTCGCCGCGGGCGTTCGCTTCCAGAAACACGCTCGTCTAGGCGCGCACCGCTGCAATTGCCGCGCGCAGGCGCCGGGCGGAGTCGATCAGGGCCGCGTCGGTGTCGCGGCCATAGCCGCCGCTCTTGGGCAAGCCCCCAATCTCGAGAATCGCGGGGCCGCCAAAGCCGCCGCGCAGCAGCGCTTCAAAATACGCCCCGAAGTCAATCCCGCCCAGGCCAAGGGGCAAATGGTGGTTGACGACTGGCAGGGGCGTGTCAGCGACATGCAGCATCTGCATCCGCCCGGCCAGGCCAAGATAGGCGTCGACATCGTCGGGCAACGCATGATTCATGTCCCACACGAAACCCAGCCCGGGAATCGCCTCGAGCGCGCGCGCGCAGGCGGACGGCGCGCGGTAGGGCGGCCATTCGGGTTCGTTCTGCTCAATCCCGAAACGCACGCCCATTTGCGCCGCCCGCTCGACCGCGGCGAAAAGCTGATCGCGCAAGCCATCCTCGAAGGCCTCAACGTCGGCGGCGGCCCCGGGATAGCGCAGGACGAGGTGCCAGTGCGCGCAGGCGCAACCCAATGCCTCAATCGCGGGCAGGTTCGCTTGCAGCAGCTCAAGCGGCGTCATCCCTGAGGCGGTCCGGCCGTCAGGACGGTCCACGCGGACGACGATTTCCATGACCGGGATGATGCCTGCGCTTCGCAGGCGGTCGCCGACAGTGGCCGGATCCGACCCGAGATGGCGGGCCGACAATCCTTCCTCAAGTCCCGGGAATTGAATCGCTTGAAACTGATGCTCGGCGGCGAAGTCGATCTCGGCAACGGCGGGCCGCCAGTTGTTGGGGAAGAATCGGCCGTTCATGCCGATTTTGATGGCTTGATTCATGGCGCGCCGACGATTCTATTCCTTGAACTGGGCCGCCCGATTGCGGCCGGCATCGGTCAGAAAGAGATGACCATCCATAATCCGGGCAATCCCCTGGCGCAGCGCCAGGGTCAGGACATCGGCCGCAAAGCGCCCCGACCAGCGCAGCTCGCCGCGCAGATGGCCGACCTCAGCTTCATGCTCTTCACCCGGGATGCCCTCGTGGTTGGACAGGTGCAGAATCAGCGTGTCAGTGGCAAAGGCCAGGCGCTGGCGGCGCACGCGGCGGATCCGGACGATGACCCCATCGCGGGGTGAGAACAAGTGCGCGAGCGCAAAACACACCCCGCACCAGGTCGAGATCGCCCCCGCGACCGACGCGTCGAGGACCAGCGCGACCGCGTAGCCGGCGGCAGCGCAGAACACCCCGATTGCGACGGCCAGTCCGATCATGACCGGCAGGCGATCGGTCAACAGGTAAGCCGACGCGGCCGGCACGATCATCAGGGCGACCACGAGCACGGCCCCGACCGCGGTAAAGGCCCCAACAGCAGTGATTGAGACCGTCGTCATCAGCAGGTAATGGATGATGATGGGCGAAAACCCAAGAGCGG
>JAGOCU010000147.1 GCA_017998555.1 Thermoflexales bacterium | reverse complement strand
GTCTTGAGAAGCGTCTGGCGGCGCGCTTCGACGTCGAAGTCGTACCAGCTCACATCCAGGGCGAGCTCGGCCAGGTCGGGCAGACCGGCCCCGGGTTCGATCAGAATCTCGACCTTCTCGACGATGATTTCGCCCGGCGCCCAGCGGTTGGTTTGCAGCATGCCCCGGCCGGGCGTCATGTCGATCCCGCCAGCCTGGAGGGTGTCGCTGATGGCGCCGGGCCCGAACAACTTCACTGCCACGCTGTAGTTGCGGTCCATTTGCCGGAGTCCCTGCCAGTACAGGGTAAGCGACAGGCGATCGCCGTCGTTGACCCGCGACGGTTGGGCTTCGAAGCCGATCCAGCGCAGGGCGGGGCCCGCCGAATCGCCGTATCGCAGTTCCGTCCGCGTCATTCCGGCGGGCAGGGCCTGTTCTCCGGCCACCCGCGGCGGAGGCGCATAGGCCGGCAGGATATAGGCGAAGGGACTGACGATCGCCAGCATGCCCAGGCCGCCTCCGATCGCGAATGCGGCGAACCGACTTGCGCGGGCCGATACGGCGCCGACGAGGGCCAAAACCCCCACCGCGATCAGCGTCGAGACCGCGCCAATGGTCGGGAAAATCAGGCGGCCCTGGCTTGCCATGGTCAGGGATGTCCAGCGCGCCAACGCGGCAAGGGCGACGAGGATGACGATGCTCAACATCCCGGCCGGCAGGGTCGATGGCTCTTGAAGCGCGGTCCGAATACTGCGAGCCGATGCGCGCCAGCGCCAGGCAAGCAGGGCGAGCCCGGCCCCGGCGCACACCAGAAGCCCGTTGAAAAGCGCATACACGAGCTCGGTCATCGGGATGTTCACCGCGCCGAACAGGCCAATATACGAGCGAGCGAATCCTTCATATTCGCCGATCAGCTCAAACACGGACGGGATGCGATCGCGCGGTCCGGCAATAATCGACATCGTCTGAGTGCCGGTGAAGTCGCCATACAGGACCTGATTTCGGAAGTAGAACCAGCCGGCGACGACCATCGCGATGATCAGGGCGAGGACAGGGTTGGCGAGCGCCCTGGGCGCCGAATCGCGTTGCGACCGTCGGGCCAGAGCCGCGAGCCCGAGCACCCCGGGCACGACCGCGCTCAGGGCCAGTCCCGAGGATTTGCTCAGCGCCGCGCCGCCCAGGCATAGGCCGAGCACGATGGCCGTTCGCGTGCTCAACCCGTTGCCCAACGCGCGCGTGGCCAGAAGCAGGGACAGGCTGGAGAGCAGGGTGGCCAGCGTGTCGTTGTTGATCGATGCGCTGATGAACAGAAACATCGGGTTGAACCCAACCAGCGCGGCGGCGAGCAGGGGCGCCGCGGTCAGCGCGCGCCCCCGCGCGCCAAGCGCTTCGACCAGCCCCGCGGCGATCCCGTGGGTGGCCCAGACCGTTCCCAGCCCGAACAGCACGCCGATGAGCCGAACGATGTGGACAAACAGCGTTGTGCGGGTCCAGGGGAAGTCCTCGGCCTCCGAATGCAGGACCATGTTCCAGTTTGTGCTGGTGTCGGCCCGCCCAAGCCTGCCGTGCGGGTTGAAGGTCGCCCTGGCCCGGAAATCCGACAGGTCAAAGCCCCTGGCCAGGGCCGCCATGCTCAGGTAGTACAGCGGGGGTTGGCTGCCTTCCTGCTCGTAGAAGCCGCGATTGTCGGGGTCCTGGACGGGCAGGCCGTTCCCGAGCCAGTAGTGCTCGATCACCGCCAGATGGCGAACCTCATCTGACGCTTCCAGGATGGGTGTGCTGACGCTGTAGACCAGGCCAGCGGAGAAAACCACTGCCAGCAGGGCCGCCAGCGCGCGGTTCTGTCGCATCGTCCCTATAATACCGGCTCTCATTCCCGGCGCGTGTGAAGGCGCCCCGGGGCTGGGCCCATCAAAGCGTCGCGTTGTTTTATGTTCAGTCGGGAGGGATTATTTCAATGGTCAAGATCGTCACGGATACCGGCTCGGGGTTGACCCTGGCCCAGGCCAAGGAATGGGGAGTCGCGGCCATGCCGGCCTCGTATGTGCTCTTTGGCGACGAGAGTTTCCGGGAGACATACGACATCTCCATCGTCGACTTCCATGCCCGTTTGAAGAGCGATCCGCATTTCCCGACAACATCGGGCGCGACCTACGATGACTTCATGACCGCGTATGCGCCGATCAAGCACGAAGGCGTCGTGTCGATCCACATGCCGCGCGGACTGAGTGTGACGGTCGAGTCGGCCCGCATGGCGGCCAAGGAAATGCTGACCGATTACGCCGTGATCGACAGCCAGTTCATCAGCACCGCCCAGGCCCTGTTTGTGCGCGAGGCGCTCCGCCTGGCCCGCGAAGGGTCGAGCGTCGCCCAGATCAAGAGCCACATTGAGGCGCTCATTCCGCGCACCCGCCTGTATATCGTGTTTGAGACACTGGAAAATCTGCGGCGGGGCGGGCGGATCGGGGGTGCCAAGGCCCTGTTCGGCGGCATGATGCAGGTCAAGCCGATTCTCACCCTCAAGGAAGGCCGGCTCGAGCCCGTTGAGCAAGTGCGCACGATGAGCAAGGCGGTTGCGCGTCTGAAAGAGTTGGCGATGAAGGACATCAAGTCCAGCGCGGCGCCAATGGTGGGCTTCATGCACGTGCGGGCCGAGGATGCGGTCAAGACACTGGCCGCCGAAGTATGCGCCGAACTCAAGCTCGGCGCGCCGTTCATCACCGAAGCGGGCGCCGCCGTTTCCGCGCACGCGGGTCCGGGCGCCATGGGAATCGCGTATATTCTGTAGATGTGAGAACACGCATCGTTTGCACCATCGGCCCCGCCAGTGAACCTGAGCCGGTGCTGCGCGAGATGATCCGGGCCGGAATGGACGTGGCCCGGATGAATTTCTCGCATGGCACCCATGAAGACCATGCCCGGCGGATTGCGCTGGTCCGCCGGCTGGCGTCCGAAGAAGGCGCCCATGTGGCCATCATGGGCGATCTGCAGGGTCCCAAGTTCCGGGTGGGCAACCTGCCGCCTGAGGGAATTGCGTTGGACCGCAATCAGATCGTGCGCGTCAGCGCTGTCGCCGGAGCGGCCAGTCTGGAAGCGCTGATCCCGTTTCCGCACCCCGAGGTGATCGAAGCATGCGGCATTGGGCAGCGTCTGCTGATCGATGACGGGGCGATGGTGCTCGAGGTGGTGGATACGCCTGAACCCGGCCTCCTGCGCTGCCGTGTGGTCTATGGCGGCACGCTCACCTCGCGAAAAGGCGTCAGCGCGCCTGGCGCCCGGGTGAAAGTCTCCTCGATCACGCCCAAGGACGCGGTCGATGTCGTCTTCGCCATTGCCCAGAAGCTCGACGCGCTGGCCCTCAGCTTTGTGCGCCGGGCCGACGACGTGGTCGAGTTGCGCGAGCTAACCCATGCGCATGGCGGGGATCCGCTTCTGGTGGCCAAGATCGAGAAACCCGAGGCGTTGGAAGACCTGGATCACATCGTCCGCGTTTCGGACGTCGTCATGGTCGCGCGCGGCGACCTGGGTGTGGAAGCCGCGCCCGAGGAAGTGCCCTTCTATCAGAAGCGCATCATCAAGGCCTGTCAGAGCGCGGGCAAGCCCGTCATCACCGCGACCCAGATGTTGCAGAGCATGATCAAGGCATCGTCGCCCACCCGGGCCGAGGCGAGTGATGTTGCCAATGCCGTGTTGGATGGCACCGACGCGGTGATGCTCTCGGCCGAGAGCGCAACCGGCGACTACCCGATTGAGGCGGTCCGGGCGATGTCGCGCATCGCGATGAATGCCGAGGCCCATCTGATCGAATCGCGGCGCCTGGCCGGTTCTACGGATCTGCGCCCGCAGCGCGGGCCCGAGGTCGGCGTCATTGATGTTGTGACCGATTCGGTCACCTGCGCCGCCGTCGAGCTGGCCTCGGATGTGGATGCCAGGGCGATCGTATGCACAACGTCATCGGGCCATACCGCCCGGATGGTGGCGCGCCATCGGCCGGCGGTCGCCATTCTCACCCTCACCAACAGCCCGCGGGCCTATGCCTATACCGCGTTCATGTGGGGGGTCAATGCCGCGATCATGCCCCTGCCAAAGGACGCCGATACCCTCTTTCTGTCCGCCGCCCAGGCGGCCAGCGAACGCGGCTACGCCAATGTTGGAGATCGCATCGTTATCACGGCCGGTCTGCCCGTGGGCGCCGGCGCGGGCCGCACGAATGTGCTGAAGGTCCAGACGGTCTAGACAAGATTTCCTGCGAACACGATGGCCCCCGGCTTTGCCGGGGGCCATCGTGTTCGCAGGAATACTTTGTTCTATTCCAGCGTGTCGTCGGGGGGAGGGGCAGGTTGCTGACTGCGTGGCAGGGCGCGCCGCGCGGCCGGCGGGGGATCGGCCGGGCCGGCCTCGGGAGCCGCTGATGGCGGACTGCTCCGCGTGCGGTCGAGCACCCCTTCCACGGCGCCGCCGATGCGGTCAAACAGCGCGCCGATGCCGCTCGATGCGCCGGTTCCGGCAGGCGCTTGCAGGGCCGGTTTTGGCGCCTGGGTGGGCCGGGACGGCGCGGTGGCCCGTGCGGCGACAGCCGGTCGGGGCCGGGGCTGGTTCACCGACTTGCGGGCCGGGTGCGAGACTTCGGCGGGCGCCCCGGTCTCGGAGCCGCAGTAGGGGCACAGATCCCAGGCCAGATGCAACGCCCGGCCGCAATTGGGACAGCCTTTGCGCAGGGTGTCGTGGCACGACGGGCAGAATTGCATATCCGCGTCCACGCGCCGTCCGCAGGTTGGGCAGAATTCCTGGCTCTCGATGCTGGTCAGGAGCGACTCTTCCTCGAGGGCCCGCACATAGGCTTCGGATAGCGTCTCGCGCGGCCGGAGCAGGAAATACACCACCAGCCCGGCAATCGGGACGACCCCGACCATCACCGTGGCAAGAATCTGGGCCAGGATATCGCGCGTGCGCGACCGTATGTCTCGAAAAGTCCAGATCGTGATACCGCCCACGAGAGCGGCGGTAATGGCCCCAATGATGCTGACCGCGGCAACGATCAGATTATTGGCGGCGGCAAGTAATTCGGTCATGAATTGCGGATTATACTCATCCGATCGGCTGAGCGCCGCAGAAAAACCATCGGCTCGGTCAGCCAACTGTCAGGCGCAAACCAGGCGTCGCGTGGTATCACTTTCACTGCACATGAATACCGACTTGACGCGTGACGCCGCCGACCCGACGGGGGCCAGGATCATGGATCTTGATGGCAGCGAGCGACCCCGCGAACGATTCGCGGCGGTTGGCGCGGCGGGCGTGTCGGCCCGCGAGTTGGTCGCCATCCTCCTCCGAAGCGGTGTGCGTGGCCAGGGAGCCCTGGCGGTGGCCGATCGGTTGCTCGCCGAGTTCGGGGGTCTGGCCGGGCTGGCCCGGGCGGACGCGCGCGATCTCAACCGCATCCCCGGGATCGGTCGAGTGAAGGCCCTCGAGCTCAAGGCCGCCCTCGAGCTCGGCCGGCGCATGGCTCACAGCCAACTGGGCGAACGCAGCCAGGTCCGGACCCCAGCCGACGCAGCGCAAATGCTGATGCTGGATATGGGCGTGCTGGAACAGGAGGAGGTGCGAACCCTGGCGCTCGACACCCGGAACCGGGTGATCGGCGCTGCCATGATCTATCGGGGCAGTCTCAATGCCGCGTCGATGCGGATTGCCGAGGTGTTCAAGGATGCCATTCGCTTGAATGCGTCGGCGGTCATCGTCGCCCACAACCATCCCAGCGGCGATCCATCGCCGTCGGCGGAAGATATTCGGGTGACCAAACAGCTTGCGGCCGCCGGCAAACTGCTCGACATCGATCTGCTCGATCACCTGGTCATTGGCCAGAATCGCTATGTCAGCCTCAAGGAGCGCGGACTTGGTTTTGAGTAGGCGCGCCTGGTTCTGGCGGCTGGCGCTGCTGGGCGCCTTGTTGCTGGCCTTCGGGCTGCGCGCCAACCAGCTCAGCGCCCAGAGCCTGTGGTTTGACGAGGGGTGGTCCTGGACCCTGGCCCGGATGCCGCTCGGCGACATGGTAATGATGACGGCGGGAGACCGCAGTCCGGCCTTGTATTA
>JAGOCU010000146.1 GCA_017998555.1 Thermoflexales bacterium | reverse complement strand
TCGGCGTCCAGCCGGCCGCAGATGCGCAGGCGCCAGCCCTCGCGCGGCAACAGGGCCAGGCCGTCGATCAGGGCGTGAAAGCCCTTGCGCGCGATGACATTCCCGACCGCGATCACCCGCAGCGGGCCGGGTGTCAGCGCCCGGGCTGCGATGTCCCTCTCTGTCGGCAGATTGGTCCAACGGTCTCCAGCCGGCACGGCGACCACGGCGCGGGCGGCCGGCCCGACCAGCGCTTCGACGCTCGCCCGGGTGGTCTGGCTGTTGAAGATGAAGCTCCCGACGCCGCGCAGATAGCGCGTCTCGATCGCCCGATACAGCCCGTTCTGCCAGGCCGGCCGGCGTTCGCTGCAGCGCAGGTGGTGGATGATGCTGACCCGGCGCGTGCCGCGCGGGACCAGGCCGGAAGCCCGCAACAACGAGGGATGGTTCAGCTCGTCCTCCAGCAACACGTCGTAGCGGGCCGCGCGCAGGCGTTTCGCCCAGGCTCGCGAGAGCGAGTCGCCCAGATGCGCCGGGTAGTTGCGCCAGGGCAGGGACAGGATTTCGACCGCGTCGCCCGCCGCGCGCAGGTGGGCGACCAGCCGGCGGTCGTAGAGATACCCGCCCGACTGGGTCTCGAGCGCGCCGTAGATCACCAGCCCGATCCGCATCGTCAGGTCAGGGCGAGGGTATAGGAAGCCCAGGCGATGTCGGTCTCCCACAACTTGACCGTCATGGCGGTCAGGGTGTTCGCCTTCAAGCGCGCCGCCAGGGTCGCGCATACGATCCGCGCGAAGTGCTCGATGCTCGGGTTGAGCCCGGCGAACTCAGGCAGCTCATTCAGCGTGCGGTCGCGGTAGTAGGCGACCAGCCCGTCGAGATGATGCTCGATGTCGACGATGTCGACCAGATAGCCGTGCTGGTCGAGCCGGTCGCCCGACAGGATGAGCTCGATGGCGTAGGCGTGCGAGTGCTTGTGGTTCTCGGCGCCCCAGTCGCCGCCGATCAGGAAGTGCTGGGCGACGAATTTGCGTTGGACTGCGACTGAATACATGCTGTCTCCGATGGGGCCGCTCAGGCGGTGTGGGTGAGGATGACCTGCAGGGTCTCGGCCGGGCGCAGGTCGACCTGGGCATAGGCCTCCGCGGCCATGGCAAATGGATAACGGTGGGTGATGAGTTGCGACGGGCGCAGCTCGCGCAGGCGCTCCCAGGCCACGCCCATCCGGCGGGCTTTGGTCCAGCGCCCATGCAGTTCGGGGGTCAGCGTGCTGACCTGGCTGCTGATCAGGCGGATCCGGGCGCGGTGGAAGCGCCCGCCCAGGTCGAGCGAGGCGCGCTTGCGGCCGTACCACGAGCCCAGCACGACCCGGCCGCTGAAGCCGGCCGCCGCGATGGCCTGGTCAAGGGCCGCCGGCGCGCCGCTCAGCTCATAGACCAGATCGGCCCCTTCGTATCCGCCGGTGTTCAGGAGCGCGCGCAAGCGGACCGCCCCGTCGGCGTCGACCGGTTCCAGGCTGGCCCGGGCGCCCATCGCCAGCGAAGCCGCCCGGCGGTTGGCGAGGCGGTCAAAGGTGGTCAGGTTTCCGAGCGGCAGGCGGGCCAGCAGGGCGGTGGTGAGCAGGCCGACCACCCCCTGCCCAAAGACCGCCACCTGCTCGCCGATCAGGGGCGCGCCGTCGAGCAGAAAATTGACGGCGGTCTCGGTATTGGGCAGGAACAGGGCATCCTCCGGGGCGATGCCGGGCGGGATGGGCAGCAGGCTCTCCACGGGCGCGGCGAAATCGCTCTCGTGCGGGTGAAAGGCGAACACCCAGCGGCCGAGCCACTCCGAAGCGACGCCGCTCCCCAGCGCATTCACCTGTCCAACGGTCGCATACCCGTACTTGAGCGGGTAGGCCAGCGCCCCGCCCAGCGCGGCAATGCCCTCATCGGCGGCCATGCCCTCGGGAAACTCGCCGCGGTAAATCAGCATCTCGGTGCCCGGGCTGATGGCCGAGGCGTGGGTCTTTACCCCGACCTCGCCCGGAGCCGGCTCGGGCAAGGCTTCGTCGCGCAGGGTGACGTGGCGAGGCGCGTCAAACCACAGGCTTTGGCGGGTCATGGGTCCTCCCGATCGGACAGGCGGGCTTCGAGGATGACATCCGGGCCGGCGGTTTGCCATACCGGGTTGCGGAGAGGCGCATCGAAAGCGCTTTGCAGCGCCCTTACCCCGCCCACCAGCCGGGGCGCGATCGTGACGCTCAGGCCGTCGGCCAGGCCCTGGCTGAGGAAGGCGGTGATGACGGCGGCCCCGCCCTCGACCATCAGGCGTTGAATGCCGCGCGCGCCGAGCGCATCGAGCAAATGCGGGAGTGAAACGCGTCCGGATGGATCGGCCGGCAATGCGAGCGCCACGGCGCCGGCCAGGCCTAACGCTGTTAACCGGTCCTTTGGCGCGGCCGCCGTCGTGGCGATCCAGACGGGATGGGTTGGGTGGGACAGCAGCGCCGCGCCATCCGGGAAACGCAGCCGGCTGTCAACGACGATGGGCTGCGGATGCGGACCGGCGGCCAGCCGGACCGTCAGGCGCGGGTTGTCCGACAGCACGGTCCCAATCCCTACCAGGATGGCGTCGTGGGCGGCCCGCAAACGGTGGGTGTAGGCGGAAGACTCGGGTCCGCTCAGCGGAAGGGGCTTGCCGGGCCTGGCGGCAAGGCTGCCGTCGATGCTCTGGGCAAAGGAAACTGTGACGAAAGGCCGGCGCTGCGCCATGGCTCAAGGCAGGTTGAGGATGTGCCGCATGCGCTCGACCTTGGTCTTGAGATAGTGCGCATTCTCGTCGTTTTCTCCGACCTGCAGCGGCACCCGCGCGGTGACCCTCACCCCAAGTCGGCGCAGGCTGTCAATCTTGTCCGGGTTGTTGGTCATGAGCCGGATCGAATCGACCTGCCAGTCGGCGAGGATCAGCGCGGCGGCGGTGTAGTCGCGCTCATCGGCCTGATGGCCGAGCAGCAAATTGGCGTCCACCGTGTCATAACCCTGGTCCTGCAGGTTGTAGGCGCGCAGCTTGCTTTGCAGGCCAATGCCCCGGCCCTCCTGACGCAGGTAGACGATCATGCCCTGGCCGACGGCGGCGATGAGCTCCATGGCCAGGCGCAATTGCGGCCCGCAATCGCAGCGCCGCGAGCCGAGCACATCGCCGGTGAAGCATTCGGAATGGATCCGAACCAGCAGATCGGCTTTGCCATGCGCCTCACCCATGACGAGGGCGAGGTGTTCCTTGGCGTCCTGATTGTTGGAATACAGGCAGAGATTGAACTCGCCGACATCGGTTGGGATGCGGGCAAGCGCCTGACGCGTCAATATGAGCGGATCGGCCATGGCGCGCAGCCGCCTCAGGCGTTCTTGGTCAACCGGCCGTACTGAAACACGGCCGCCAGCAGGAGCAGTTCGTCTATCTTGGCGATATAGCCCGTCAGGCCATCCGGAAGGCTCTTGTCGCCGATTGCCACCCAGGCCAGGATGGTGATCACCGTGAAGGCCATCAGGGCGTACTGGACGAGCCGTTGTCGGCCGGCGAGAAAGGCGGGTTCAAAGTAAACGGCGGCCCCGAGAACCAGAAAGCCAACCGCATTGAGCAGGAATGGAATGCCGGCGCCAATCCGGGTGAGGTGGATGACGGCGGTGATCACCGAAAGCACGATGATGGCGCCGCGCAAAAAGGAGCGGTTGTTCATGGCAGATTCTCCCGGACTCGTTCGATATCAACCCGGCTGGAGGGTCTGCCGATGGTAGCACAGGGGCTTGATTCTTCCTGAGTGGACTTTAAGATTTCCGGGAGGGGAGCGGCGGCGGACCACAGCTGGCGCGCTTGACGAAATCCGCCCGAAATCGCCGGACACCGGCCTTGCGGCGCGTTGGGCCCGCGGCGATCTCCGCCAGAAGGGTCTCGACAGCCGCCGCGCTGATGGCGTCCGTCGGATGCATCATCACGCTCAGGGGCGAGTCTACGAACCGGGACCAGGGCGAATCGTCGAAACAGATCACCGACAGATCGCGTGGACAGGACAGCCCGCTCGCCCGGATGCCCTGGAGCAGTCCGATCGAGACGCCGTGGCTGGCGGCGATGATGGCAGTCGGCCGTGTCCCACTGGAGAGCAACTGGCCCACAACCGTCTCGGTGGCCGGCTCGCTCTCATCGATTCGGCCGGGAACATAGGCCACCTGGGGCTGCGCGCCATGCCGCGCCATCGCCCGCCGATAGCCGCGTTCGCGATTGGTGAAGGGGGCGAAGTGGAAATCGCGATTGACCAGCGCAATTCGCCGGTGGCCGAGGCCGATGAGGTATTCAGTCGCCTCCTCGCAGGCGCGCGGATCGTCCAGTTCGATCAGCGGCCCGTGAATGCCCCTGGGCCGGCGATTGAGGAAGACCAGCGGAATGCCCGCGGCGGCGCAAGCGGCATGTTCCGGCAACGGCTTTCCGGATGGAAAGAGCAGGATGCCGTCCACTCGACGGCCCATGAACTCTTCCAAACAGGCCGCTTCACGGGCCGGGTCTTCGTCGATGTTGCGCATGACGAGCGTGTAGCCGTGCGCGCCGAGCAAGGTTTCCAGCGCCCGGTAGAGATGGGCGGTCAGGGGCAGCGCGATGCTTCCCACCATCAGCCCGATGGTGCGGGTGCTGCGAGTGCTGAGGCTGCGAGCGAGGGCACTTGGGTGATAGTCGAGGGTCTTGATGGCGCGCTCGACCTTTTTGCGCGTGTCCGCGCTCACCGGGCGCGTGCGGTTCACGACGTGCGAGACGGTGGCAAGACTCACGCCGGCCTTTTGGGCGACATCGCGATTTGTGACCATGTGCTTTTGGAATGGGCGGATCGTCTCTCAGCGCAACGGATTTGGCAGCGCGCCCGAGTTTCTCACGAGACGCGGCCGGGTATTGCTACATCTCTGCTAAACACGTAAGCGGTTACGGTTAGCCCAGGTGGGGGAGGAAAACTACCGCCAAAAAAACGAGTGGCGAGATCACCTGCCCCTCCCTTCGCGCGGGGCAGGTGATCTCGCCACTCGCCCTTTTGGGCTAGCGCGCCACGGCTGGCAGGAACCGCCGAAAAGCCGGCGTCATGCGGCGGCCGGCGGTGTCGACCAACATCGCGTCAGCAACGCCGATGGTGGGCGCCTGGGCGGCCGCCGCCCGCAACGCGGCAAGCAGGCCCGACCCGCTGGCCCCGGGTGGCGCCGCGCCGAGGCTGAGCGCGGCGAGGCTGACCTGGCCCGGCCGCTTCTCCAGCGGCAGAAGGCTGAAGGTCCGGCCCGAATGGCCCGGGAAACCGCCGAGCGTCACGTCCTCGATGGCGATGCCCTCGCCGAGATCCAGCGTGAATTCCCATCCGCCCAGGTCGGCCACGTCGTTGGCCGACACCTCGATCCGCCAGATGCCGGGGCCATCGGCGACGACATTGACCGACAGCGCATGGGCGGCCCCGCCGGCGGCCGGCGCACTGGGCCACTGGTTGCAGTCGGTCCCCCAGCGCGCCGCCACAACCTGCACGTCGCCGGCGTCGATTCGCCCGGACGTGTTGAAGTCCAGGCGGGGCTGATACAGCCCGTCGCCGCTGGTTGAGTTCCAGCGGTAGGCGATGTACTGCGCGTCGTCGATCCGGATAAAGCCGTCGGGCAGATTCTGCGGGCCGGTGTAATCGCCAATGCAGCCCGGAGAGGGTGTCTGTGTCGCGGTAGGTGTGGGCGTCGCCGTCCGGGTTGGGGTGGGCGTGCGGGTCTGGGTCGGTGTCGCCGTCGGCGTGCGGGTCTGAGTGGGCGTCAACGTGGGTGTTGACGTGGCGGTCCGTGATGGCGCGGGCGTGGGCGTCGGGGTGAGGGTCGGCGGCGGGCCGAGCGGGTCGCCGATGTTCACCTCGCGGGTGAGCGTGGTCGCGTTGCCAAACAGGTCGAAGGCGACCAGGAGCAGCGTGCGCGTCCCGGTTGGCCCGCGCACGTAGTCAAAGGCGGCGGCGTATTTATCCTGCAGGTCGGTCGTCGCTTCGACCCGCTCCTCGTCCGGGTTCAGATCCTCGTCGCCATTGGCATCGAAATAGAAGAACGCCCGAGACACGGCGCCGTCGTCGGCGATGCGGG
>JAGOCU010000145.1 GCA_017998555.1 Thermoflexales bacterium | reverse complement strand
GGGGTGGGGTTCATGGGTCAGCTCAGTTTCTTCAGCTCAAACAAGGCCGTCAAGGCCTCAATCGGGCTGAGCGTATTTGGGTCGAGCTCGCGCAGCCGGGCCAGAGCCGGAGACTCGGGCGCGAAAAGCGATGGCGTTTGAGGGGCGGGCTTGCGAGCCGCCTCGATCGCCCGGCCACGCCCCTTGCCGTCCTCGAGATCGCGCAGAATGTCCTGGGCCCGGTGCAGTACGCCCGAAGGCAGGCCGGCCAACTGGGCGACATGGATGCCATACGAGCGATCGGCCCCGCCTTCGACGACCTTGTGCAGGAAGACGATCGCGCCGCCCTCGTCACTGACGGCGACGTTGCAATTGCGCACGTGCGGCAGTTTCTCGGCGAGCCGGATGAGCTCGTGATAGTGGGTGGCAAAGAGCGTGCTCGCGCGTCGATCTGGATGGTTGTGCAGATACTCGATCACGCTCCAGGCGATGGCCAGCCCATCGTAGGTGCTGGTGCCGCGCCCGATTTCGTCAAGGATGACCAGGCTGGCGGGGGTGCAGTGGCGCAGGATGGAGGCGGTCTCGACCATCTCGACCATGAAGGTGCTCTGGCCGGCGGTGAGTTCGTCCTGGGCGCCGATGCGGGTGAAGATGCGGTCAACCAGGCGCAGTCGGGCGCTGCGCGCCGGCACATACGAGCCGATCTGGGCCATCAGACAGATCAGGGCGACCTGGCGCATATAGGACGACTTGCCGCTCATGTTGGGTCCGGTGATGACAAGGATGCGGGCTTCGTCATCGAGCCGGCAGTCATTGGGGGTGAAGGGAATTTCGTTGAGGAGCTGCTCGATCACCGGGTGACGGCCCTCCCGAATATCGATGATGGGCTCTGGCGTGATCTGCGGGCGGGCATATCCATTCCGAGCCGCGCAGTCGGCCAGTCCAGCGGCGACATCCAGGCGGGCCGCCCGCGCGGCCGCCGTCATGATGTCTTTCGCATAGGCAGCAAGTTGGGCTATAAGGTCGGACAAGAGTTCGCGCTCGAGTGCGGCCGTCCTGTCGTCGGCATTGAGGATGAGTGTTTCGTATTCCTTGAGTTGCGGCGTGATATAGCGCTCGGCATTGGTCAGTGTCTGCTTGCGGATGTAGTCGGCGGGCGCGGCATCGCGGTTGGCGTGGGTGATCTCAATGTAGTACCCGAAGACTTTGTTGTAGCTGACCTTGAGCGAGCGAATCCCGGTCCGCTCGCGCTCGGTGCGCTCGAGATTGGCCACCCACTGCTTCGCGTCGCGGGCCGCAAGGGCGATCCCATCCAGCTCGGCGCTGTAGCCCGGCCGGATGAAACCTTCACTCAAATCGTCATCACCAGCGTCCCGAAGGGCGGCCCCGATCTTCGCGCTCGCTTCGGCCAGCCGCCCAGCGTGTCCGCTGCCTTCCTCTTCATCGGCAGGCAAGCGGTCGGCGACGACCGCAGCCACACCAGAGACCTGGGCCAATCCGGCTTTGAGCGTGAGGAGTTCTTTGGGCGATGCGGCGCCGCCCATCACCCGGGTCGCGAGTCGTTCCAAATCCGGCAACCCGCGCAGGGCCTCGCGGGTTTTTTCGCGCAGCACGGTATCGTGAAAGAAGACATCCACCCGCGCCAGACGCAATTCGATGTCCGCGCGATCCAGGAGGGGTTGGGCCACCCATGCGCGGAGCAATCGCGCGCCCATCGCTGTTTGAGTCTTGTCCAAAACGCCAAGCAACGATCCCAGCTTGGTTCGTGTGCGCAGGCCTTCCAGCAGTTCGAGATTGCGCCGGGTGGTTTGATCCAGGGCCATGAACCGCGACGTCGAATACGCGCGCAATTCGGTCAGCGGCTTGAGCGCGCCGGGTTGCATCTCGCGCAGATAGGCCAAAATCGCGCCGGCCGCCCGCATCGCGAGAGGCTTGTCATCGAGCCCAAAGCCGGACAGCGTGCCGACCCTGAAATGGGCCAGCAAGGCTTGTCGAGCGTTCCCGGTCTCAAAGCGATACGCCGGGTAGGGAGTCCGGGCCGCGCGCTCGATCGTGGGCGCCTCGCCATCGGGCCGCTGCGAACTCTCAACGGATGTCGGGCGCAGGCCGCCTTCGTCCGGGATCAGCACTTCGCGGGGCTGGAGCCGTCCAAACTCGCGCTCGACCTCGACCTCGCTATCGAGCTGCGCGGCGCAAAACTCGCCGGTCGTGATATCGCAATAGGCCAGCCCAATCGGTCCGGGCGAGCCGTCGGGCGCGCTCCGGATCAGCGCCGCGAGATAACTTGGCCGCGCCGCGTCGAGCATGCGCGGCTCAACCACCGTGCCCGGCGTGATCACGCGCCGCACTTCGCGGGGCACGAGACCGTTGACCGTCTCGTCGCCGATCTGGTCGGCCATCGCAACCCGGTAGCCGCGTTCGATCAGCCGGGCGACATACCCATCGACCGCATGATGAGGAACGCCCGCCATGGGAATGCGGGTGTCCTTCGCCACGGGTCGCGAGGTGAGCACGACTCCAAGCTCGCGCGCCACCAGTTCTGCGTCGGAGTCAAATGTCTCGTAGAAGTCGCCCAGCCGGAAAAACAGGATGCAGTCGGCGTATTTCGCCTTGAGATCGAGATACTGGCGCCGAATGGGCGTGGCTTCTTGCGCGGCGGGTGGCATGCTTGTGAGATTGTATCGGAAGCGAAACCCCCGGCCAAGCCGGGGGTTTCGCTTCCGAATCAGTACTACTTCAGCATGTAGTACGTCCCGCGTTTGTCGCCCACCCGCATCAGGATCCCGCGCTCGACCAACTCGACGAAATCGCGGCGTAGAGATTCTGCGCTGACATCCGGGCAAAGATCCTGGTACTCGCGATTGGTGATTCGGCCCGATTTGCGCACAAAAGCCATCAGCTTCTCGAGCCGTCCCGATTGGGGCGTGGCGAGCGGCGCCGTCCCGCCATCACTGGCGCGCGCATACAGCGTGACCTCAAAGCTGGCCTCACCTTCGGCGAAAGCCGGCGCAGTCTGGTTGCGCTCCTTCATGGCTCGAATCATCCGGTCGATGCCATACCCCAGCCGTTCGATGAAGCCCATGTCAGCCAGCACCTGCACGATTGCCTCGTTGCGCGAGTAGCGCTCGCGGATGAGGTTCTTCAGGGTGACGTGCCCCGGCAGGCGGCCCGGGCTCTTGACCTCGACTCGATTCGCAAAGACCAGCACGTGAATCTGCGCGCCCGTCAAACGGTAGTCGCGGTGAGCGATGGCGTTGACCACGGCCTCGCGCAAGACGCCGGGCGGATAGGCGCCCTCGTCGTTGCGTTGCCAGGCCCGCAGCCGTGAGCGCACCGCGGTGTTCTCCGCCACAAAGAATTCGGCTTTGCGGATTTGCTCGGGCAGCGCGCCCGAAATGGTCTGTCGCGTAAATGCGTCGTCGAGCTCGGTCCCGCTGAAACGCGCCGCGAGCAGCTCGGCCCCGCGCACCCAGCGCTGCGGCTGGCGGCCAAAGAGCAGCAGCCCGGCAAAGGTCGGGCGCAACTTGCGTCCCTGACGCGCCACGCACCCGCGCCGCAGCAGCAAGTCCTCAACGCTGGCGTCGGGCATCCCGGAAGCGCTGGCATAGGTCTCGGCCTTGCCCCAGTCCAGATCGTCTTTGCTGCTGCCAGTCGGAGTGCTGGCCTCCCAGGTGCTCTCGCTGCGCGTGAGCAGCAGTTCGCGCAGCGCGCGCGCATTGAGGGCGACATTCCGGCCCGCGTCGCGGATCAGGTAGCGGCCATCCACATGGAAGACGTTGGGCAAACCCTCCGGAATCTCGATGACGACGGCCTCAGGCTCCGAATCAGGCGCTGGTCGCAGGAGATACGGCAGGGGAACAATCAAACGCGGCTGGACCGCCATCAGGGCCTCAAGCGCTTGCGCCATGACATCGTCACCGCTGACGGGTTTGCCGCCGCGGGTCGATTTGAGCGGCACGATAACGACGCCGCCCTGGGCGTTCGCCAGCGCCACCAGGCTGCGGGCGATGCGCTCGGCCGATGCCGCGCCGGGGCCAAGCACCTCGATCCGCGGACCGGGCCCCGCGGCGGTCAACCGGCGCAGATCAGCAGGCGTGAGCATCTAGGGCTTGATCGTGTAGGTCGCCTGCGCGCGCCCTTCGCGGGCGAGCGTCACGACATCTCCAACTTGCCAGGCCGCATCGGCGCGATTCATGAACAGGTCGGTCGCGATATCGGCTCCGGTCGTTGTATAGATGTTGATGAAGTTGTCCTTGAAAAGCGACACGTTGCCAAATGTGTAGACCACCCCGCGCGGAGAGGAAAGCGTCCAGCCCTTGAGATCGAGCGTGTCGCCCTCGTTGGCGATGACCACGGACTCGCGCTGGCGCTGTCCGGGAAAGTTGATGTTGCTGATGACAATCGCGACCTTTTCGGGGGCGATCAGTGGAGCGGCGGTGGGCGTTGGCGCCGGCCGCGTGGCCGTCGGTGGTATCGGCGTCGCGGCAAGGGCCGGAAGGGTTGGCGCCGGCGTTGCCGCGATCTGCGCGCGGGGCGTTGCTTCGGGCGCCGGCTGGGTGGTTGCCACCGCGGATCGGACGGGGGCGTCCAAGGCGTCAGCGGGACGGGTCATGACCCGGACGACCAGGATGGTGGTGATGGCCGAGATCACCACATTCACCAGGATAACGATCAGCCATTGTTGACGAGTCGGAAACGAGCCCATTCGGACATTAAACCATATGCCGAATCGAACATTTGTGCTATACTCGCGCAGATGAGTGGATTGGCGCGCGTAACGTTGGACGAAGCCATCGAGGCTTTTGAACGCAGCCTCGCCCGACGGCCCATTTCGGAGAATACCCGCAAGGCCTTTGTCGGCGATGCGCGGATCTTCGCGCGCGAATTGCAGACCGGTCGGGATGCGCGTGTGGCGCCCACCTCGATCACGCCCGAGCGGATCAAGCGCTTTCTGGCCGAACAAGAGCGTTCCACGCGGGCAGGGAGCCCGAAGTCGATCGAACGGAGATTGACGTCGCTCAAAGTACTGTTTCGATGGCTCCGCGACAACAGCTATATTGCGGTGGATCCGGCCGAGGGGGTCGCCTATCGACCTTTCGTTGACCCGCTGCCGGAGTATTTGTCAGATGCCCAGGCCGATTCGGTGATTCGGGCTGCGCGGGCATTGGCCGACGGCGAGAGGCTCGAACTGCGGCCGCTCACGGCGATTCGGCTTGTGCTTGACACCGGGATCAAGAAGAGCGAGTGCCTGAATCTGGGCGTGGACGATATCAAGCGCGAGAACGGCCTGGCGTTCATCCGCATTCGGTACGACAAGCCGCATCTGCGATTCAAGGAACGCGATTTGGCGATCTCGGCGGATTGCCTCGCCACGGTGGACGAGCACATTGCCCGCTACGGTGGGCGCGGACCGCTGTTTGACTGCACGGGGCGCAATCTTGAATACTTGTTGACGGGGCGGGTGGCGCCGGCGGCGGGTGTGCCGGCCTTGACTTTCGAGATGATGCGGTGGACCTGCGCGCTGCGCCTGTATCGCTCGCGCGAGCTTGCCGAGGAGCAGTTGCAGGCGCATTTTGGTCTGTCGCCGCTCGGTTGGACAGAGATGGCCGCAAAACTCGCCCGGGTGATGGCCTACGTTTAGCGCCGCTCCCATGATCGCGCTCCTCGTATTTGGGGCGACCAAGGGAAGATTCACCGACGCGCCCGTTCTGCGGGTCGGGTTGCAAACGCTCCTCATCGGCGGTATCGCCGCGGGCGTCGCCTTTGCGGTCGGAAAAATGCTGGGCTGGATGGGACGTCTACTTTTCTATTTCGGTCCGGTGTAGACGACCTCAAACAGAATACGGTCGGGTGACTCAAACATCACCTGGTAGTACGTGTCCTGCTCGGAGCGCGCGAAGTCAGGCCGGTGCCGGGGGGTCTCGAACAGCGCTGCAATGCCTTGGGTTTTCAGGTAGGCCACCGTGGCGTCCACATCCGCGATGGATTCGGCGCCGATCGCCAGATGGTTCAGGCCCGAGCCGTCGTAGTCGTTGCCCTGCTCATGTTGGCGCGGCCCAAACCAGAGGGAGCATGCGCCCTTGCCTGACGCGCCAATCATGCCGTAACCGTCGAAGAAGATGGTCCAGCCCAG
>JAGOCU010000144.1:2608-6143 GCA_017998555.1 Thermoflexales bacterium | reverse complement strand
GCTCGACAAAAGTGAAGTCGCGGGCGCGCTCATTCTGATTCAGGGTGAGGGTGAAGACGTCCTCCCCCTGCGCAGTCCGGGTGTATTCGTAGTTGATCGTGCCGCTGTATTCAGCGCCGTCAAAGTAGCCCGCCGGTTGCTGTTCGATCAAGGCATACGTGCCGGGGCGCAGGCCGGTGAAGTTCACGAAGCCGGGTTGGTACGGGTAGTTTGGGGAGTTGGTCGTGGTGCCGGTCAGCCACACGCTGTTGCCCAGGTCGTCGGCGCCGACAACGTTTATCGTCGCGCCATTGAGCCCGAAGTCGGTCGTGCCTGTATAGAAACCATCCTCATCAATATCCAAATAGACCTGGGCGTTGATCACAGCGGGATAGAGATGTCCAAAGTTGTAGTTCACCCCGGCCAGCCCCGCGGTGTAGACGATCCCCGCCACGGTGTTGGTCGAGACCGTGAAACCGCCCAGCGAGCCAACCTGGTCTCGCCCATTGAAGAGGGTCCCGCCGTAGTAGTCATACGGCAGTTTGATCTGAGTGAGGGTATAGGTCCCGCTGGCGAGACCGGTGAAGGAATACAGGCCGCTGGTATCGACGTCCTTGTCGATTGGGCCCACGCTGACATTGGCGGTCGTCACGCCGGTGAGGCGAATCCGCGCGCGGTAGAAAGCGCTGGGCATGTAGAAACCACCCTCGCCCGGATCACGGATTCCATCGTTGTCCGTATCGAGGAAGACCGAGCCGTTGAGGCCCGCCGGATACTCGCTAAAAAGGTAGTTGTAGTACGAGCCCGTCCGGCTCAGGGGAATTGCGCTGACCACGTTGTCGCCCGCGCTTCCGCCTGCCTGCCCGACGACGCTTTGGCCGCTGGCATAACCGGCCGGCTGCTGCTCGGTGATCGTGTACGTGCCCGGCCGCAAGCCGATGAAGCGAAATTGTGATGAGCAGCATGTGGATAGCGTCTGGGTCACGAGGTTCACGCTCGCTCCGAGATCATCGGTCCCGCTCAGGATCAGCGTGACCCCATTCAGATAGGCTTCGGCGTAGTCGTAGATGTCATTGGCGTTGGCATCCACCCACACAAACCCGCGCAGCGACGAGCGCGACAGTTCGGCAAAGACGTAGCCCTCGAGCACGGCGTCCGCGGTATAGACGATGCTCGAAATGACATCATTGGTCGTGGTGATCCCGCCCCCGTTGCCGGCGGTTTCCCGGCCGTCCAGGTACGGAAATACCCCGCCCGCGTCGTAGTCGTAGTAGGTGGGCTGGGCGGCGGTCAGGGTGTATGTCCCGGCCGGCAGCGCCTCGAAGATGAAGAAGCCGTATGGGCCGGTCTCCTGGGTGCGGGTGACGCCCGCGCTGTCGGTGAGCGTGATCGGCACGTTTGGCATGCGGGATTCGCCGCTGTCAAAGATGCCGTTGTTGTTCGGGTCGTTCAGCACGCTGCCAACGATGCCCCGGGCGCGTTCGCCGAAACTGCCTGATTCAGACGCGGCCGGAGCCAGCGAATAGGTGAAAACATCGTTGGCCAACAACGCGCCAGACGTGTCGTCGCCGCCATCGGCATAACTGATCGGCTGCGTTTCGGTCAGGATATACGCGCCGGGGCGCAGATTGGCAAACACATAGCTGCCGCCCGGCTCGGTCGCGGTCGTCATCAACACCGCCGCGCCGAGGTCATCCACGCCGGCAAGGGTGAGGGTCACCCCGCCAATACCAGGCTCGTAGAAATAGGGCTGGCCATCGCCATCGAGGTCGATGAATACCCGGCCGCCAATCTGGGCCGGCCCCAATTCGCCAAACAAGTTGTTCCGACTGGCCTGACCGAGGGTCAACACCGTCGTGAATTGGTCATTGCCGGCGGTGGCCGCATTCGTGCCGGGGGTGTCCTTGCCGTCCAGCCATCCCGCTGGCTGTATCTGCCCGATGGCATAGGCGCCGGGCCGGATGGGGCCGCTGTCGAATTCTCCATACGGCGGGATGGACGAGGTCGTCAAGGTCAGCCATACGCCCTGGCCGAGATCGTTTGTCCCCGTGATCAAGATCTGCTCGGCCGAGATGCCGTACTCAACATTCGAATCGAACAGGCCATCGTTGTTCTGGTCGAAGAACAACCTGCCTGCAATGACGGGCAGGGCGCGTTCGCCGAACAGGTAATCCGTGGCGTTCTGAGCGCTGGTCAGCGCAATCCCGGTCATCAGGTCATTCCCGAGCGTGCCCGCGGCGCTGCCCAAGGCATCCTGCCCGTCGTCGTGGGTGGCTGAAGGTTGGGTCTCGGACAGCGCATAGGTCCCGGCCGGCAGACCGCCAAACGCAAAAGAACCAGATAGATCGGTCTGGGTTGTGAGGGTCAGCCCTGCGCCCGTCAGACGGATGGCCACGCCAGCCACGCCGGTCTCGGTGACGGCCCGCGCGCCGTTGTTGTCGTTGTCGGAGTACACAATGCCGCTCAGGCTGCCGTTGTCAGCCGTGCGCTCGAAGGCGCCGATGTCGCAAGCTACCCCGAACGGGCGGGCTGCGCCGCGGATGTCCTCTGGCGGACAGTCCGACGCGACATCGAGGGCGGGGCTGCCCGGCAGAAGCGAAAAGCCCGGCATGCCGTTGGGGGCCAGTGTCGTGAAGGGGCCCAGCAGCGGGTTGGTGTTGGTGAGATCCCCGGCGCCGGTCAGCCCGGCGCAGGTCGCGTCACCGGCGATGTTGTGCCCGCGGCTGACGATGCTCCCATTCACATCACAGTTTCCGGCGCCATTCATAAAGACAATGGTGTTGGCCAGGGCCGGAACGTAGTCCTCATCGTAGATGCCGCGGCCGCCGTTCGCGACGATCGTGGAATTCGTGAAGGCCACATTGCTGCGCAGGTTGAGGCCGTCACCGCCATTGGCGCTGAAAACGCTGTTGACGATGGTCGCGCCTTCGTAGCCCGTCTCCAGCCCGGTGCTCCCGTTTCCAGCCACCAGAGTCTGCGACATCGCCAGGCGCGGATAGATGTAAGCGCCGTCCTGCAGGTTGTCGATGATGCGCGAGCGGACGATCTGGGTCGGGCCATTCCCAACATAGATGCCGCGGTAGGTGTTGCGGGTGATGACGCTCTGACTGATGACGACGGATGCGGCGTTGAGTTGGATGCCGTATCCGGTCGCGTCGCTGACCCGGACCCGCTCCAGGAGCACATCGCCGTCGTAGTCGGTGAGATCAATGCCGTTGTAGCCGCCCGAAATCGTCAGATCGCGAAACACATATTGGCGCGAGGCCAGCACGGCCGCGGGCCGCAGACCGCCACCGCCAACATAGGCATAGATCACGGTGTAGCCCGGCCAGCCGACGATTGCGGTGGCATCCTGGCCCGCGCCCACGAGGGCGATGGACTGCTCCAGCGTGAGGTTTCCCCCATCCGCGAGGGCAAGTCGGCCGCTCGGCAACGTGACGGTGTCGGCCCCGCTCCCGGCCGCGCACTCGCCCGGGCTGGCAAATTGCTGGCCATCGGTGTTGGCATTCTCGACCGCCTCGCGCAGCGAGCACAGGCCGTCATCGGCGACGACGTC
>JAGOCU010000144.1:0-2508 GCA_017998555.1 Thermoflexales bacterium | reverse complement strand
GTCAGGTCATCCGCCCGGGCAAAGGCTACCCGGGCATGCGTGCGCGGATCTTCAATGACAAAGCGCCAGCCATCGGGCTCGCGCCAGTAGCGCAGCCACACGGCCCGCTCCGACTCGGGTTGCTCATCCAGCTTCATGCGCCCATATAATCCGGCCATCGTCATTCCATCGTCAATTTGCGCCGTCGCCCGCGTCCAGCACAGATCTTGAGCCTCGCCATGGACGTGTTCTGGCCCCGGGCCGCCTGATCATGTTGCGTATCGCCGTCTTCGGACCCCTTGAGTTGACCCTGGACGGTCAGACGCTGCCCCAACTCCCGGCCAAGGCCCAGGCCCTGCTGGTATATCTCGCCCTCGAACCTCGGCCGCACCCGCGTCATCGGCTGGCGGGACTGTTGTGGGGCGAATCGACCGACACCCAGGCCCGGGCCAGCCTGCGGAATGTCATCCTGAAATTGCGCCACGCCGGTTTGGACCGCTGTCTCGTCGTCCGGCGCGAAACCGTGGCGTTCAACCCCGACTATCCAGTCTGGATCGACGCCCTTGCGCTCATGGGCCAGAGCCACGGCGAACCCCTGAGCGACCTGTATCGCGGCGACTTTCTGGGGGAGCTTGACGTGCGCGAATCGCCTTTGTTTGAGGAATGGGTGATCGAGCGGCGCGAGCAGTTTCGGGCCCGGGCGATGGCCTTGCTGCGAGGCGAGGCGGCGCGCCATCAGACCGAGGGCCGCCTGGCAGAGGCCGTAACTGCGGCCCGCAGACTTGTGACGCTCGATCCACTCCAGGAATCGGCCCACTCACAGCTCATTTCTCTGCTGAGCGCACATGGCCAGCCTGCGGATGCGCTGCGCCAGTACGAAGCCTGCCGCAGGCTCCTGGCCGAGACCTTCGGGATCGAGCCTTCGAGCGAGCTGCGCGCGCTGGCCGCCCGGATCCAGACCGCTGGCCAGGATTCAGGCGCCGTGCCCGCGTCGCTGCCACTCGCCACGACCACCTTCGTCGGGCGGGCTCGTGAGCTGTCTGAACTTGGGGCGATTCTGGCGGACCGGAAGAATCGCCTGATCACCCTGACCGGCATGGGCGGGATGGGCAAGACCCGCCTGGCCGTCGAGGCGGTCCGCCCGCTGGCCGACGCGCAAACCGGCTCGGCCGAGACGGTGATCTATGTCGATTTGTCGGGCGTGCCGAACATCGAAGGCGCGGCCCGCGCGCTCGCGCTCAGCCTGGCGCTTCCACCAAGCCTGACCGGAGACGCGCCAGGCCAGGTCATCGCCGCCCTGCGCGAGCGGTCGGCCCTGATCGTCTTTGACACGTGCGAACACCTGGCCAATCTCAACCCGGGCATCGGAGACTTGCTTGACGCGCTGTTGCGCGCCGCGCCCGGCTTGCGCGCCCTCGCGACGTCGCGCGAGCCGTTGAACCTGGCGGATGAATTCGTCTTTGAAGTGGGCGAATTGGCCGAGGCGGTGGCCCTTTTCGACAGCCGCGCGCGGCGGGCCAACCTGCGTTTCAGCCTCGAAGCCGAGCGCGCCGCCGTCGAGCGGATCTGCGGCTTGACCCATGGTGTGCCCCTGGCGATTGAGCTTGCGGCGGCCTGGACCCGGACCCTGGCCTGCGCCGACATCGCGGATGCGCTGGCGGCCAACCTGGGCGCGCTCCCCGCAGACTCAGACGCCTCGGTTCGGCAGACCAGCCTGCGCGGGGCGTTCGAGTATTCCTGGGCGCTGCTCCAGCCCCAGGAGCAGCGCGCGCTGGCCGACCTGTCGATCTTTCGGGGTGGATTCTCCGGCGCGGCCGCCCAGGCCGTTGCGCAAGCCGGGCTGCGGGCTCTGAACATGCTGGCCCATCGCTCGCTGGTTCGCCGGGCCGCCGACGGACGCTACGACCTGCATCCGCTCATTCGGGCCTACGCGGCCGAGCACGTTGAAGACCCTATTGGTCTGGCCGCCCGCATGGGCGCCTTCTACGCCGGGTGGTTGTCCAGCCATCGCGACGCCATCCGAGTGGGCGAAGGCACTGCCCTGTCGATCTTCTCGGCGGAAGGCCAGAACATCGCCGTCGCCTGGGGCTGCGCGCTGGCGGCTTCCGATCGTGAGAGCCTGTCTGTGATGTTGGATGGACTCCTCTGGCTGACCGAGTATCGCGGCTGGTTTCGCGCGAGCGAACGGCTTTTCAACGATGCCCTGGGCGCGCTGCCAGACGACGACGCGAGCCGGCTGTTGCGCGCGCGGCTGTTCACGGCCCTGGGCCATTGCCTGCTTCGCCTGGGCTGCCGCGAGGACGCGCAGGCCGCGCACATTGCCGCAGTCGGTGCGTTGGACAATCCGCCGGACTCGCCCGGTATGAGGGAACATCGCGCCTTTGCCTTGCTGCTGATGGGCACGGCCCTGACGGATCCACCCGAACAAATGCGGGTCTTTGCGCGGAGCCTGGCCCTGTATGAGTCGGAGGGCGACGCCTGGGGGATCGGGGCCGCCCTGAACAATCTCGGCGAGTGCGCCGAACTGCT
>JAGOCU010000143.1 GCA_017998555.1 Thermoflexales bacterium | reverse complement strand
GCGATGCGTTTGCCGTCGATGCCCGGCTCGAGCCGACCGACCACATGCAGACCGGCGTGCCCGGGCTGGATTTCGATCAGACCCGCCCACAGGTGCTCGGCCGCTTCGATGAGGGCCGCCTGCCGCTCGGCATAGAGCGTCCGCATCCGGCGCAGATGCTGATCAAAATGCCCTTCGCTGATGAAATCAGCCAGCACCGCCTGCTCGAGCGTGTTGAGGTGCCGGTCAGAGACCGCCCGGGCCGCCACGAAGGCATCCACCAGGTCGGCTGGCGCAACCAGAAAACCCAGGCGCAAGGCCGGCAGCAATGACTTGCTGAAGGTGCCCACGTAGATCACCCGCCGATCGGTGTCCAGGCTCTGCAAGGAGGCCAGCGGCCGTCCGGTATAGCGGAACTCGCAGTCGTAGTCGTCCTCGATCACCCACACCCCGCTGCGGCGGGCCCAATCCAGCAGGGCCAGGCGGCGGGCCAGGCTCATCGTCGCCCCGGTCGGATACTGATATGACGGCGCGACAAAGACCAGGCGCGGCTGGACGGGCAGGGCCCGCGCATCCGCCACCCGCAGGCCTTCGTTGTCGACCGCGATGGGCGCCAGGCGCGCCCCAGCCTTGGTCAGGCCGGCCGATGCCCCCAGATAACACGGGTCTTCGATGCAAACCGTGTCGCCCGGGTTGATGAGGGTGTGGGCGATGATGTCGATGGCCTGCTGGGTGCCGCCCACGATGATGACCTGTTCGGGCTCGCAGCGCACCGCGCGCGCATCGCGCAAGCGGGCGGCAATGGCCTTGCGCAACGGCCCATACCCGGCCGGGTCGCCATAGCCCAGGTCGTTCGTCGGGAGCCCGCGCCAGCAGCGCGCCGCGAGGCGGGTCCAGGTCTCCATGGGGAACGCGTCCAGGGCAGGCACGCCGGTGACAAATGGGCGGATGCCGCGCAGCAGGTCATGCGGCGCGTACATCTGAAGCCCCCAGGTTTCGCGTCCACGCCTGGACAACGCACGGGGTCCCTCCTCAAATGGCTCATGCCGAGGAATGACCGCGGCCGGCGCCGCGTCGGCCTGCAGAAGCTCGTCGGGCAGGGCTCGCGACACATAGGTCCCGCTCCCGACCCGGCCCTCGAGATAGCCCTCGGCGAAAAGCTGGTCGAAGGCCTGCGCGACCGTGTTGCGCGAAATCCCGAGCTCGCCCGCGAGCGCGCGGGTGGCCGGCAGGCGCGCGCCGGGCGCGAATCGGCCGACCAGGATCGCGTGGCGCAGCGCGTCATAGAGCTGGCGATAAAGCGGTGTCGCCGAGCCGGAATCCAGTGGCGCGGCGAGCAACGCCAGGTCGGGCGCGTGTTTGGCCATGACCGTGAGTATATCAAGAAGTGGCACCTATGCAAATACCTAAAGTGGCTCTTGCTGTAGGGCCAATTATCAACTATCGTCATCGCGGCGGTCAGACGGCAAGCGAATCAGAGGGATCCGGAACGGACCTGCGCGGCTGGCACTGGCAGAATGAGGAGAACAAAAATGTTGACGAATTACCAGGTAATGGTTGGGGCCTATCCGGCGAAGGGATCGCACATGCCGCTGAGCATCGAAACGAGCGCCTTCACCCTGCGCAACCCGATCAGTCTGGCCGGCGCAGTCCTGCTGGTCACGATGCTGGTCGCGATCGTTGCCGTGATCCTGTAGGCGAGTCGGCTCGCGAAAAAACAAAAGCCCCCGCCCTGGCGCAAGCCAGGGCGGGGGCTTCTGTTTTTTCGATCGTCTTGGCGCGCTGCGCGGCGCCTATTTGCCGGAAGCGGCGAGGGCCGGCTGCGTGCGCGGACTCTGACCGAGTTCACGCACCATGTGGAAGTGGCTGCGCACGGCATCCTTCCAGGACGGATATGCGAGGTATTTGATCCCAAACTCCTCGCAAGTCTTTTGGACGATTGGCGCGATCACCGGATAGCGCACGTGGCAGATGTGCGGGAAGAGGTGATGTTCGACCTGGAAGTTGAGCCCGCCGGCATACCAGTTCAGAACCTTGTTCCCCGGCGCAAAGTCCACGGTCGTCTGAATCTGGTGGGCCGCCCACTCGTTTTCGATCTTGAGCGGATCGCCGGTTGGCTCCGGATAGTCGGCCCCATCCATGACATGCGCCAACTGGAAGATGAAGGCAAGCGTGATTCCGACCGTCCCAATCATGACGACGAAGCCGATCAGCACCTGCCACCAGGGAAACACGGTCATCGGAATCAAGAAATACAGGCTGAAGAAGAGGCCCTTGCCCACCCAGAATTGGATCACATCCGGAAGCTTGAACTTCGGGTACATGTGGTGGTCATCCGACTTGCCGGTGAAAAACACCCTGAAATCGCGGATGATGAAGCTGAAGCCGGTCAGCGAGTAGACAAACGGCAGGTAGATATGCTGGAAACGGAACATCGGCCGCCACGGATCATGCGGCGTGAAACGCATCAATCCGTTGGTCTCGAGGTCTTCATCCAGCCCGGAGACGTTGGTGTAGGTGTGATGCCACACATTGTGCTTCTGGCGCCAGATGAAGCTGCTGCTGCCCAACAGCTCGAGGGCGAAGCCCATGACCTTGTTCACCCAGGCCTTGTTCGAATAGCCGCCATGGATGGCATCGTGCATGATGTTGAATCCGGCGCCGGCCACGGCAAAGCCAAAGAACATGCACAGAAGCAGATTGACCAGGGGCGGAAACCCGCCCAGCAGAATCAAGAGATAGGCTCCGAGCCACCAGGCCGCAATGATGGCGGTCTTGAGATACATCTCCGGCACATCCCGCGCGGGCAAATTGTTGGCCTTGAGATACGTATCGACCCGCTCATAGAGGACTTTGCGGAAGCCGAGTTGCTTGGTAAACGGCAGGGACTTGACGGGGTTATCTTTGACGATCGACATTAAGGTGTGTGGGGGGGGATTTACGAATCTTCACTGCCGACTTCCGGCAGACAAACGATAATAACACCCTGCCTCCGCCAAAGTAGCGCCGGAACTCCTGTTGTGGCATGCGCATTCATCCTATCAATGGTCCTTCCTCAGACTTCACCTGTCTTTCTCATTTCCGGCGTGCCGGGCGCCGGAAAAACGTCGGTCGCCCGGTCCCTCATGCTTCGTTATGGTTTTGGCGTGCATATCCCGGTCGATGATGTGCGGGAGCGGGTGGTTTCGGGCATCGCCTCGCCCGTGCCGACCTGGACAGCCGAAACCAGTCGGCAGTTCGCCCTGGCTTATCGCGCGGCAGGCAAAATGGCGCGGGTGTATGCCGATGCGGGATTCGCCGTGGCGCTCGACCACGTCTTCACGCCTGTCGATATTGCGGCCAACCTGTTGCCCGAGTTGCAGGGTACGCCAGTTGTCCGGATCTACCTCGCGCCGAAGGTGGCGGTCGCGCTGGATCGGAGCGCCCGGCGCGACAACAAGGACTTCGATCCGGCGATTCTCGTCGACACGATTCGAGGCCTGGATGGCTGGCTGGCCGAGCAGATCGATGCCGACCCCGGTTGGCTGCGCATTGACAGCAGCGCGCTGAGCGTTGAACAGACGGTCGACATGATTCTGGAAGGGATCTCCCCCGGCGGAGCCGGGGGAGATCCCTTCCAGAATCATGTGGGCAAGTAGAATCCCACACCCATGGCACGCTTGTCCAGCTCCTTTCGGACCACATTCTCGCCCCTGAAAAACCCCAACTTCGCGTTGTATTTCGCGGGGCAAGGCGTGTCGCTGATCGGGACCTTCATGCAGCAGGTGGCTCAGCAATGGCTGGTCTGGGAACTGACTCATGATGCGCGCATGATCGGGGTGGCTTCGGCCCTGGCGTTCTTGCCGATGCTGTTTCTGGGCCCGCTGTCCAGCGCGCTGGCCGATCGGGTCGATCGGCGCCGGCTCCTGATCGCCACCCAGACCGCCGATATGCTGCTCGCGTTCAGCCTCGCCGCGCTGGTGCTGCTCGGGGTCAGAGAAGTCTGGCCAGTCCTGGTCCTGGCCGCCTTGCTGGGCGTCAGCAGCGCCTTCACGACGCCTGCTTTTGGCGCCTTCATCGGCGACCTGAGTGGAATGGCCGAAGTGCGCTCGGCTTACACCATCTACGGGATGGTGATCGAAACGGCCCGCCTGCTCGGTCCGGCGTTCGCGGGGCAAATCATCGCCTCGATGGGAACCGCCATGGCCTTCGCTCTGAACGGACTGAGCTTCATCGCCGTCATCATCAGCCTCATCATCGTGCGGGCCCAGCAGACCCGCATGGTCCGACAGCGCAATCCGCTGGCGGACTTCGCAGTGTCAGTCCGCTTCATGGTCCGCAGCCCGCGCATCGTTGATCTGTTGCTGTGCCGGATCATGGTCTTGCTCTTCATCTTCAGCAGTCTTCAGCTCAGCGCGCCCATCGCCGATCAGATTTTGAAGGGCGGGGCCGACCTGGCCGGCAACATGCTGGCCGCGTCAGGGGCGGGCGCGCTGGTGGGCGCGCTGCTCGTCGCCCCTTCGTTTCAGCAGGCCAGGCGGGCGGGTGTCGCGTTGTGCCTGGCCCTGGCCTGGTCCGGGTTGTGGCTGGTGATCACTTCAACCTTCAACACAGCGCCGATGATGGTGTTCGGAATCTTCATGTACAGCGTGATGATCCCAGTGGTCCTGACCAACGTGGCGGCGCTCACCCTCTTGCTGTCACCGGGCGATATGCGGGCGCGTTTGGCCGGCGCGCTGCAAATGGTGTCATCTGGGGTGCAACCGTTGGGCGCGCTGGCGGTGGGCTGGATGGGCGCTGTCCTCGGCCCGCTGATGACGCTGCGGGTCAATGGCAGCCTGATGCTGCTGCTCGCATTCGGGATGCTCGCCATTTCGGCGGGGTTTCGCAACTGGATCCCGAGCGCCCAGCCAGTCGATGCCATTCCTCCGGCGGCCAGCGCCGCCCTCGAGGGCGCGCTTGTGGAAGAGGTATAGCCCGCGATGAATCAAGACATCTGGGCGTCGGTCGACGCTTACTTCACCGACAAGATGGTTCGGTTGGATGCCGGGCTTGATGCCGCATTGCGCGCCAGCGATGCGGCCGGATTGCCCGCGATCAACATCTCGCCGGCGCATGGCAAGCTGTTGAACCTGCTGGCGCGAATGATGGGCGCCCGGCGTATTCTGGAGGTGGGCACTTTGGGCGGCTACAGCACGATCTGGCTCGCCCGAGCGCTGCCGCTTGACGGCCGTCTGATCACCCTGGAACTGGATGCCCATCACGCGGCTGTCGCCGGGGCCAATCTGCGGGCGGCGGGTGTGGCGGATCAGGTCGAGGTTCGGGTTGGGCGGGCGGTTGAGCTCCTTGCGGCGCTGGCGAAAGAAGAGCCCGAACCGTTTGACATGGTCTTCATCGATGCCGACAAGCCCAGCAATCTCGACTACCTGACATGGGCGCTGGCGCTGACGCGGCCGGGCAGCCTGATCATCGTCGACAACGTGGTCCGGAATGGCGAGGTCGTCAATCCGGCCAGCGCCGACGCCAGCGTGCGCGGGGTGCGGCGGATGATGGACGCGATCGCCCACGATCCGGCCATTCGCGATCGGGTCGATGCGACGGCGATCCAGACTGTAGGAATCAAGGGCTACGACGGGCTGGCGATTCTCCTTGTGGTTTGAGGCGATTCTGGAGGCCAAAAACATGGTGACGGGGACCGATGCCGATCTGGATGAAGTGCGCGCGCTCTACGCATCGCTCATCGCGGCCTGGAATGTCCGCGATGCTGCGGCCTGGGTCGCCGGATGCGACGCCGACGCCTTTGTCATCGGGTTTGACGGGAGTCAGATGAGCACGGCGCCCGTTATCGCCGACACCTTGAAGGGAATTTTCGAGCATCATCGGACCGGCGCCTACGTCTTTGTCATTCGCGACGTCCGATTCCTTACGCCGGACGTGGCTCTGCTGCGGGCCGACTCGGCGCTGGTCCCGGCTGGCGCGACCGACCTCAATCCTGCGACCAACGCGATCCAGACCTTGACAGCCCAAAACGTGCGCGGGCGCTGGCGGGTCGCCCAGTTTCAGAATACGCCGGCCCAGTTCCATGGGCGTCCCGAAGCCGTAGCGGCCTTCACCGAGGCCCTCCGAGCGGCTTCGAAGGGCCGGGTTTCATGACGGCCTCAACCAACTTCGGAGCCGCCGCATCCGACTACGCCACCCATCGAGCCGGCTTTCCGGATTCGCTCTTTGAGCGGCTGGCCGCGCTTGGCGTCGGTAATA
>JAGOCU010000142.1 GCA_017998555.1 Thermoflexales bacterium | reverse complement strand
TATTGGCCGACACACCGCCTCCGACCAGGATCGCCTTCGCATCGAAATCGCGGGCCGCCTGCAGGGCCTTCTCCACCAGCCAGTCCACCACCGCCGACTGAAAACTCGCCGCGATATCGGCCACCGGCGCGCGCGACGCCAGGTCGACCGCAGCATCGCTGGCAACCTCGGGTTTGCCGACCCGCTCGCGCACCATCTGCAGCGCGGCGGTCTTGGCGCCGCTGAACGAGAAATCGTAGAGCGCGTTCTCGCGATAGGGGCGGGGCAACCCGGAACCCGGTCCTTCGCGCCGGCGTCGGGGATTGATCTTCGGGCGACCGAACTTGAAGGCGTGCGGGTTGCCGGTCTGGCTGACCTTCTCGATCGCCGGACCGCCGGGATAACTCAGACCCAGCAGCCGGGCGACCTTGTCAAAGGCCTCGCCGGCCGCATCGTCGACCGTGTGGCCGAGCAGCTCATATTCGGCATGCCCGCGCATGAGCACCAGCTCAGTATGCCCGCCGCTCACGATCAGGGCAATGAGGGGAAACTCCCACATCCCGCGACCCGGGGGCAGAGCGGTCTCCAGCCAATGCGAGTAAATGTGCCCCTCGAGGTGATTGACCCCGATCAGCGGCAGCTCGCGGGCCAGACAGATCCCCTTGGCGGCATTGACGCCCACCACGAGCGAGCCCGGCAAACCCGGCCCGCGGGTTACGGCGATGGCGTTGACGCTCTCCCAGGTCGCTTCGGCCTCGGTCATCGCCCGGGCAATGACCGGACCGATCGCCTCGACATGCGCCCGCGACGCCATTTCCGGGAAAACGCCGCCGTAGGCCGCATGCAGATCGATCTGCGACGCGATGACGTTGGAGCGGATGAAGCGCCCGTCGTCGATGACGGCGGCGGCGGTTTCATCGCACGAGGTTTCGATCGCCAGAATCCGGACCGGGGGCTCAGGCGCCTTTGGCCGTTCTGCCCGGGCCGGGGTGGGCCGCGGGATGTTGGGCGACAGCGGCATTTGTAGTTCTGTCAAGCGCAACGTATTATATGGGTCATATACGCCACGACTATAAACGTGGGTTGTTCGTAGCAGGGAGAAATCGTGAAGACGCGACAAACGGCCAGTGACCGCATGCTTGAAGAAGTCAAGCGCAGCGTTTTCCAATACGCGCTGTTTCGCCCCGAAAGCGCGATTGTGATCGCGCTCGGCATCTTGTGCGCAGGCGCATCATTGGTCTTCCCGTGGTTTCCCGGCGCCTGGTGGTTGTGGCTCGGCTTTGCCGCCCTGGGCGAAGGCGCGCTGGTCCTGAGCACCCTCAAGGATGAGAAGTTCCATCGCTGGGTGATGGACCGGATCTTCCGCGAGCGCTTTGACGTCTCCCGGATCAGCCTGCCCGAACTCCGCCAGAAGGCCCAGAAGGCGCTGGATTACCGCGAACTCATCGTGCAGGAGATCGAACGGCGTGATGATGCGGTCCTGGATGATCACCTGATGGATGTGGCCCGGGGCATGGAGGACTGGATTGGACAGGTCTACCGTCTGGCCCAGGGCCTGGACAACTACGCTCGCGATCCCATCATCGCGCGCGATACGTCCGCGCTGCCCGGCGAACTCCAGCAACTGCGCCAGCAGGCCAGCCGGCCGATGAGCGACGGCGTGCGCGACCAGTACGAGCAGACGCTCCGCATGAAGGAGTCCCAGCTCGAAGCGCTGACCGGCCTGCGTGACACCATGAGCAAGGCGCAATATCAACTGGACAATACCCTTGCGGCGATGGGCACGGTCTACATGCAGACCAAGCTCATCGGCAGCAAAGACGTCAACAACTCGCGCGCGCAGCGGCTGCAGTCCGACATGCAGGAGCAGGTCCAGGCCCTGCGCGACACCAGCACCGCGCTGGATGAGGTCTACAACACCCGGGTGGCCAATCTCGCCACCCGGTAAGCGGCAGTCCGGCCGAGCCGGCCGGACTGCTTGAGAAAAAGGGCCATGCAACTCAATCGAACCCGGATCCTGTTCTTTGCCATCATCGGCCTCGCCGCTTTGGTGGTGTGCGTCGGCGTCGCGCTGACTCAGCTTGGCGGCGTTCCCTTGAACCCCGGCGCGCCAACCGCCACGGCCGCGCCGCGCGCGACGGACGCGCCCGTGCTGCAAACCCCGCAGGTCAAAGCGCCTACGCCCATTTGGGGACCGAACTACAAAGCCGGCGATGGCAAACCCACCTTTATCTGCGGGTTGGACGCCTTTGCTTCCTATCTCACCCTGATTCAGATTCAAACCCAGGGGCTGGACGTGGCGCGCGGCTTTCACCTGGGCATCGTCCCCCTGCAGTTGCCGAACAAACCGGAGTTCGCGCTGACCGAAGAGCAGAGCGACGGATTCATTCAGTCGGGCCAGTGGGACTGCGTGCTCAATACGGTCGACTCGGTTGCGACCGCGGGCGGCGGCGTGATCACCGCCATCGTCGATGAGAGCGCCGGCGGGGATGGCCTGTGGGCGCGGAATGTGGCGACCATCAACGATCTCAAGGGCAAGCGCATTGCGTTTGTCCGCGACAGCTCGGCGGAGTATTTCGTCTACTACACCCTGTCCGTCGCCCGGCTCAATCCGAAGTTCGATGTGCGGCTGGTGCCAGCGGACACGCCAGACGAGGCGGTCAAGCTCTTCAACGATGGCAAGGCCGACGTCGTGTCGGCCTGGGAACCGCAACTGTCGCGGGCCAGGACCGGCGGCGGCACGCCCCTGCTGACGACCAGTCAGCTCCGGCTCATCGTTGACGCGCTGATCGTGTCGAAGAGCTCGATCACAACCAAGCCAAATGTGGTTCAATCGTTCCATGACGCCTGGTTTGACGCGTTGAAGCAGCAGGCGGAGAACTTCGATGCCTCGGCGGCCGCCATCATCAAGTGGGGCAACACCGACTGGACCGAGGTTCGCACACCGGCCGATCTGCGCGCGCAGCTCGACAAGATCGCCCAGGCCGATCTCAACGGGAATGCCTTTGTCATGCGCGATCCGGCGGCGTTGATCAGCCGCATCGAGATCGCCCGCCGGGTATGGGCGGGCGCCGGTGTGGCGTCCGAACCGGGCAAGCCCGAGGACCTGATTGACCCGCGGTTCGTGGCGAACTCCTCGGCTCAGCCGAATCTCAAGGCAAGTGGCCAGTTGGTCAATACGACCTTCTCGATGTCGGCCAAACCCGACTTCTCGGCCCTCAAGGTCCAGGCTGCCGACACGCTGGCCGTTCTGCCCTGCCGTGAGTTCAAATTCCTGCCCGATAGCGCAACGCTCACGCTCGAGTCACGGCGCATCCTGGATGACTGCGTTGCGCCCACCCTGCAGCAATCGGTCGGGTTGTTCCTGCGGGTGACCGGGTCATCGGCCTGGCCGGGGCCCAAGGGCACGTATACCGAGGCCCAGATCAAGGAATTCGCCCAGGCCCGCGCAGTCGCGGTCATCGACTATCTGTCCGCCCAGCACAAGATTGACAAGGCGCGCTTCATTGCCGATGCCGCCCTCCCGCCGCCCGAGCGCCGCGAAACCGACGATGCCGCGCTGCAGGAGAAGGATCGCTACGTCGAGATGACGCTCATCACGGTTGGACGGTAGATCGTGTTTCCGTTCAGGTCCACGTTACCGTTCACGTTTACGTTTACGTTTACGTCGACGTGAACGGAAACGCAAACGCAAACGGGAATGGGAACGGGAACGGGAATGGAAACGTGAAAGGTGGGAGATAGCATGCAAATACCTACAGGGCTGACCCGGATTGCGCTTGCGGCGGTCGTTGCCGCGCTTGGCGTCGGATGCGGGCGCGTTGGAGATCCGAACGGCCCGCCGGCCAATGCGGTCACGATCACGGTGACGTCCAACAGCGCCGCCAGTCCATGGTTGTCCGAAGCCGCCTTGCGCTTTGGCAAAGCGTCGGTCAAGACCAAAGCGGGCAAGCCGGTCTGGCCGCTGATCAGCGTTGTTGAGGCGGGCCAGGCCGTTGGCGACTGGCAGGCCGCCGGAGGCACCCCTGCATCGGCGATGTGGGTGCCCGATTCCGAGGTGTGGGCCGAGATGGCCAACGGGCGAAAGATTCCGGTCTTCAAAGACGATTGCGTCAGCCTGGCGACCAGTCCGCTCGTCATCGGGATGTGGCGACCGCTTGCGGAGGCCCTGGGCTATCCTGCCCGCACCCTTGGCTGGCTCGACATGAGCAGCCTGGCCGCCGACAGCTCGGCCTGGGCGTACTACAGCGGCGGGCAATTTGGGAAGACCCTGCGCCTGGCGCATACCCACCCGGGCCTGTCCGGGAGTGGGGCCGGCACCTTGCTTGCGGTCGCCCAGGCCGCCAAGCAACAGCCTCAGGCCGTGTCGCCGGCGGATATCAAGACCGCCATCCTGCAAGCGTCAGTGACGGCCTTCGAGAGCGGGGTGGCCCTGTTTGCGCCCACGACCGACGGCCTGGGCGCGACGATGCGCGAGCGCGGCATCGAGTATCTTGGCGCGGCGGTCCTGTACGAGAGCACCGTCGCCACGTACGGATCGCGCGACAAGGAAGACGACATCGTTCCGATCTATCCATTCGAGGGCTCGTTTGTCGCCACCCATCCCGGATGCGTCAACGGGGCCGCCTCGGCCGAGACGCAGGAAGCGGCCCGCCTCTTTCGCGATTGGTTGCTGAAGGATGAAGGCCAGAAGCTGGCCGCCGCGGCGGGATTGCGCCCGGTGAACAAGGCGGTCAAAATCGGCGAACCGCTGTCTTCCGCGCCGGGGATCGACCTGAGCCAGCCCAGGATCGTGTTTGCCGCGCCGCTCGCGGCCAGCGTGGATGCGGTCCAGGAACTGTGGAAGTCGGCCCGCAAGCCGGTCAATCTGACCATGATCCTGGATACCTCGGGCAGCATGGCCGGGGCCAAGATCGACAGCATGCGGGTGGCGGCGGAAACCTTCCTGCAGCAGATGAACAACGAAGATTACCTCACCTTGATCAGTTTTTCGACGGGGATCTCGGTCCGGATTCAGAACAAAAAGGTCAAGGATGCCCGGGCCGACGCGGTCAGCGTTGTGCGCGGGCTGAAGGCGGACGGGAACACCGCGCTCTATGACGCCATCGCCGAGGGCGCGGCCCAGATCAAACGGTCGACATCACCCTTCCGCACGAACGTCATGATCGTGCTGACGGATGGCCAGGACACGAGCAGCAAGTCGTACAAATACGACGCCAACCTGGTGAAGCTGGCCAGCGCGAACAGCACCAGCCTGTACACCGTCGCCTATGGCAAGGACGCCGACAACAACATTCTGGGCGGCCTGGCCCGCCAGAGCAATGGCAACTTCTACCAGGGCACCGAGGCCAATATTGCCGCGATCTACCAGGATCTGAGCACGGCTTTCGGCGGCAGCGGCGGCATCGGCCGCTAGCGCGGAATGCATGCTTCGGGAGGGGTGGCCCCGGCTTCGCCAGGGCCACCCCTCCCGAAAGGGCGAAACTGCGGATTGCCATCGGCGGTCCGGATCTGCGGTATAATCACCGATCGTGTACTGACCGGCGGGCACCAACCAGGGTGAACCCGCCTGAATGCGTCTCATCTGCCTGCGGGCAGTCCTCAAGGATGGTGTCGTAAATGGTTGTCACCCGTACTCGCGCTTCGAAGACCTATGCCCGTTCCGCCGAGATCCAGTTGCTCCCCAGACTGATCGAAGTCCAGTTGCAGTCCTTCAAGCTCTTTCAGAATGAGCTGCTGCGTGAGCTGTTCGAGGAAATCTCCCCGATCGAGAGCTTCAATGGCGAAATGGCCATTTACTTCCCCGGCAACTATAAGCAGGCCCGGGAATACGGTCTGACCTACTGGTTCGAGGAACCAAAGGTCGATCTCGAGGAGTGCGTCGAGCGCGACCTGACCTATGGCGCGCCGCTGTATGCCAAGGTTGCCCTGCACAACCGAAAGACCGATGAGCACAAGGTCGACACGATTTACTTCGGCGAATTTCCGCTGATGACGGAGAACGGCACATTCATCATCAACGGCACCGAGCGCGTGGTGGTTTCGCAGTTGATCCGCTCGCCGGGCGTGTATTTCAACGCCGAGGATGATCCGGCCAGCGGGCGCAAACTGGCTCAGGCCAAGCTCATTCCGGATCGCGGCGCGTGGATGGAGTTCGAGACCCGCAAGAGCGACTATCTGGTGCTCAAGTTCAACCGCAAGCGCACCATCCCGGTGACCATTCTGCTGCGCGCGTTGGCGGCCGTCGACGACGGCGT
>JAGOCU010000141.1:1519-6245 GCA_017998555.1 Thermoflexales bacterium | reverse complement strand
GGCCGATTCTACTTGATATGCATCACTTCGTCTGGCGCGGATCGAGCGCGTCTCGAAGTCCATCTCCGATGAAGTTGAAGGCCACCGAACACAGAAACATCGGAAAGGCCGGGATCAGTGGCAGATATGGCCGCTCGAACATGTAGCTCTGAGTGAACGCCAGCATGTTGCCCCAGGTCGGGATGGGGTTCTGGATGCCAATGCCCAGGAAGCTGAGGGACGTCTCCGCGGTCAGGGACGATGCCAGACCCAGGGTGAAGGCGACGATCACGGGCGGGAAGGCATTCGGCACAATGTGCCGGGTGATGATGGCCAGGCTGTTCGCGCCCAGGGCCCGAGCCCCCTCGACAAAGTCGCGCTCGCGCACCTGCAACACCTGGCCGCGCATGAGGCGGGCCACACCCGTCCAGCCCAGCAGGGTCAGGATGAGGATCAGGGCCGCGACGACGCGCGCCTCGCGTTCCTGGTCAAAAAGCATGATCGCCTGCAGGAACTTGATCAAGAACGTCGGGATGGGGATCAGGCGAGGGTCGGTGACCAGCACAGCCGTCAGAATCAGCAGGATCGGCAGTGTGGGCAGGTTTGAGAAGAAGTCGATGACACGCTGGATGACGGCGTCGACAATCCCGCGGAAATAGCCCGCCAGCGTGCCCAGGATCGTGCCCACCAGGGTTGAGAATGTCGTCGCGAGAATGGCCGTGGTCAGCGAAATGCGGGCCGCGTAAACCAGGCGGGTGAACAGGTCCTGCCCAATCTGATTGGTGCCCAGCCAGTGCATCGCCCCCGTTTCGGGACTGGCAGAGAGCGGTGGCAGGAATTTGGCCGCCGACTCGACATTCAGATAATCCCGCTCAAAGGGCGAGATCTGTTTGGCCAGAATCGACGCGGTAAAGATCACGCCCAGGACCAGCAGCGACACCATGGCCAGGCGGTGCCGCCGGAAACGGCGGGCGACGATGCTGAACTGGGTATCGGCGCGGGCCAGCGGTTTGCGCGCCTTCTCATTTTCCTTCTGGGGTTTGATCGCGGTGATGGCCATGTTTGCTAGCGGAGGCGAATGCGGGGATCGGCGACCGTATACAGAATGTCCGCCAACACGTACGCGATCAAGGTCAGTACCACGCTCAGGAGCAGCACGGCCATGGCAACATTGTAGTCGGAGCCGTAGATGGCGGCGACCAGCAGATTCCCCACCCCGGGCAGGCTGAAGATCGTCTCCGTGATGATGGCGCCGGCAACCAGGCCGGGCAAGATCGTGACCACCAGGGTGATGAATGGAATCAGCGCGTTCCGCACGGCATGTTTGAGAATCACCGCCCGCTCGGTCAAGCCCTTGGCCCGGGCCGTGCGCACATAGTCCTGCTTGAGCACTTCCAGGACGCTGGCCCGGATATAGCGGATCCAGCCGGACAAGCTGACAAAGGTCAGGATCAGGATGGGCAGAATCAGGTGCCAGGCCCGATCCGCAAAGCTCTCCGGCTCAATGACCCCGATGAGCGGCACGGTCTGGGGCGTGTTCGAAACAAAGGTCCCGGCCGGGAAATAGGGCAGGCCCCACTGCTTGAAGAGCACGGCGAAGATCAGCAGGCCCATCAGCCCCCAAAAAAGGGAGGGCAACGACGAGCCCAGAAAAGCGACAGTCGTCGTCGCATAGTCCAACTTGGAATACTGCTTGACGGCTGTGTAGATCCCCAGCGGGACGGCGATGGCCAGGGCCAGGAGCGAGCTGATTCCCTGTAACAGCAGCGTGAGCCCGATCCGGCTATTGAGCACTTCGCTGACCGGTCGCCCCCGAAGTACGCCCTGGGAGGTGCCAAAGTCCAACGCAAGAATACCCTTGCTCACGGCCCGCCCCTTCAGGTCGTTCAAATAGACAGGCACTTCGCAGTCGCTGACGACCTCTCTGCCATCGGGGTATTTGAAGATGGTTTCGCCCTTTCTGAGGCATCCGACCTGGGTGGCCCCAAACATCTCCTGGCCGAACAGGTTGAGCGGCCCATTGGGCTGGCCCACCAGCCAGCGCGTGTAGCGCGGAATCAGATCGATGTCGAATTCGTATCGCACCATGACCCGCTCGATGGCAAAAACATCGAGACGGTTGGCGTTGTTTTGCTGCTGCTGCTGCAACTCCTGAAGCGGGCCTCCCGGGGCAAGCGAAAGCACGTTGTATGCCACGAAGGTGATGATCAGAAACATCACGATCATGGCGACGAGGCGGCGGATCAGGAAGTTGGCCATCAGTGTCGCAGCCCGGTTATCAACGGGGGCGCAGGATTGCTGCGCCCCCGTTTTGATACCTTGATCGGCACGCCCCGGCGCTGCCGGGGCATGCCGATCCAGGCGAATACCATTCGCGAAAGGAATTAGCGCGAATTCAGGTTGAAGTCGATGTGCTCCCAGGTCGAGCTGGCGATGTTCTCGGACGCGACTTTGCCGGCCTTGGCCGCGTCAAAGACCGTCTTGGCCTCGGCGCCTGCGCCCAGGGTCTCCGAGCCGACGATATCGACGGTGCCGGCCAGCAGGGCCGCCACGGCGCCGTTCGTGTCGCCGAAGAACTGAATGATCACCCGCTTGACCTTCGGCTCGCCAAGAATGTAGTTCTTGTTCGCCTCGAAGATCATGCGCTGGCCCTTCTCCCACTTGGTCATAACATACGGGCCGGTGCCCAGCGGCGTCTCGGCGATCTCGGGCAGCGTGGCGAAGTCCTTGGCCGCAACTTCAGACAGCTTCTTGCCCTCGTACGGGCCCTTGCTCTTGATGACCTGGTGGCTCGGATACGCGCCATAGCCAGCCAGGAAGTACAGCGGGCTCAGATAACCCGGCACGTACGTGACAATGCTGGTGTCGTCATTCGGGAACTCAACCTTGGCTGTGCGATCGCAGTCATCGTAGGACACGCGGCCGCCGGTCTTGTCGCAGTTGATCTTGTAGCCCAACTCGTTGTCGGCCTTTACGACCTTCTCGCCGTCGCTCCACTTGTCGGGCTTGCCCTGCACGGTGACGACGAGCTGCGGCAGCTTGACGCCGACCTTGGCGTCCACGGTCGCGCCCGCGCTGTCGACGACCTTCAGGCTGGTCGATTCCTTGCCCTTCAGATCGATCAGCTTGCCGCCCTTGAAGTCGTAGGGGCTGCCGTCGGCGGCCACGATGCGCATGCCTTCCGCCAGCGCAACTTCGTTCTTCTTCGTCCCGCCGTTCTCGATCGTCGGCAGTTTGTCGCCCGCATACGTCACGGGCTGATAGCCGTAGTCGTACTGGGTGTAGGACGCGCCAAGCACCAGCAAGGCCGCGATGCGCTGAACCGCCGCGCTCTCGGCGGCCGAGTACATCGAGGAGGGCTCCTGGGTCAGGGCGATAACAACCGTATCCTTGCCTGGCAGTTCCCACTGGGCGGAGCTGGCGGTGTAGTAGTAGGTTGTGTTGAACTTGATGCCCTTGAGGTTCTTGTTGTAGCCAGCCGTCTCCGCGCGCTGGAACAGCGGCAGCGAGATCATGTCCTTGGTGAACTCTTCCTGGACGATCGCATACTGCTTCTTGCGCTCATCGATGCTGAGCGTATTGTTGGCGGCCCGGACCGCATCGCTGGCCTTCTTGTTGCACCAACCCATGTAGTTCTGACCGGCCCAGTTGTTGGCCGGGGTCGGGATCTGATCGCACGCATACAGGGTCGTGCCGCCGGGATCCGACTGGCCAACCCAGGCGAACCCGCCCAGATCAAAGTCGCGCCGGGCGAGGCCTGACGCGGCGCCGAACCAAATCGTGCCCGGAATGTAGGACGGCTGCAGGACGATGCCGCAGTCGGCCATCTGCTTGGTGAACACCGCGCCCCAGGTCTGGCGGAACTGCGCGTTCGTGGTGGTGAAGCGCAGGGTCAGCGGCTCATTCTTGGCGTTGGCGCGAACCGTCGCCTTTTCAGCCAGCTTCCAGCCCGCGGCTTCGAGCAGCGCGCCGCCCTTGGCCTTGTCGAACGGATAGTCGACGATATTCGGGTTGTTCGCCGCATAGAACTGGCTCGTCTTGGGCATCCAGGTATCCATGCGGAGCTTCGGCTTGTCGGCATCCGGCACATATTCGTAGACCGAGGCGATCAGCTTGTCGCGATCGGTGCAGTGGGCGATGCCCTGGCGGACCTTGACGTCGGCCAGAATCGGGTGCGGGCGGGTCCACTCGGGCACGGGCGTCGCCGTGGCCGGAGCGGCCTGTGTGACGATGACGGTGGACTGTTCCTTCTGGATCGAAACAACCGTCTCCTTGACGATGACCGGGGGCGCAGTCACGACAATCGGCGTGGCATTGCTGCCACAGGCCGAAAGAAGCATACTGCCCACCGCGGCCAAACCAAATACCGCGCTGAGTTTGCGTGTAGACATAGGGTTTTCTCCTCCTTTGAATATTCGTATCTGAGAATGGCACTCATTATCATGGTGCCGGCCCGGATGTCAAGGAAGAAAGGGGCCCGGACACAGGCAGAAGATCACTACTGAACGCGAAATCCCCCGCTCCGGCGTGCGCCGGAGCGGGGGATTTCTGCTGCTTGCGGCAATCCGCTGCCCAACTCTCAGGTCAAGTGCGGCTTGATCTTGTTCATCAAGCGCTCTTTGGGCATGTACCCCATCAGCCGTTCGACCGGCGCGCCATCCTTGAACAGGATCATGGTCGGGATGCTCATCACCCCATACCGACGGGCGGTGTTCGGGTTGTCGTCCACATCCAGCTTGCGGATGGC
>JAGOCU010000141.1:0-1419 GCA_017998555.1 Thermoflexales bacterium | reverse complement strand
TCATTCTCGCGAATAAGAGCCGCCTTAGCGCCGCTTCGAACGGCGCGATCTCTCAGTTACCCCCGCCCAAGTGCCTTCGCCAGTTTCTCGGCGCGCTCGACGCGTCGAGCCAGCTCGTCAAAGCCCACTTGCCAGAAGTCAGGATCGCCCATGTCGAAGCCCATCGAACCCACTTGCTCGCTCGGCGATTTGCTTCCACCCGTTGCCAGAAACGCGGCATAGCGCGGCACGAACGGCTGGCCCTCGCGGCGATACATCCCATACAGCGCCTGCACCAGAAGTTCCCCGAAGGAATACGCGTAGCAGTAGAACGGGGTGCCGATGAAATGCGGGATATACGACCAGCCGTGCTCGTAGCCGGCCGTCATCGCGAGGGTATCGCCATAGTAGGGCGCATTCGCCTCGAGCCAGAGCTTGCCAAGCTGCTCCCCATTCAACCGCCCCTTTGCCCGGGCCGCATAGGCCTTCTGTTCGAAACGGGTCATGACAGTTTGCCGGAAGACGGTGGCGAAGCTGTCCTCGATCTTGGCGCACAGCAACCTGAGCTGGCTTTCCGGATCCTCGATCCGGGCCAGCATCGCATCAAAGGTGAGCATCTCCGCGAAGACACTGGCCGTCTCGGCGACCGGCAGCGAGGGATGGAAACTGAACGGCGTCTGCCCGGCCGCCAGCAGGTCATGCATGCCGTGGCCCAGCTCATGGGCCAGGGTCATCACGTCACGCAAGTCATCGTTGTAGCTCATCAGGATGTAAGGCGGTTTGGACGGCGAACTGCCGTAGCAGAACGCGCCGCCGCGCTTGCCACTGCGCGGATCGGCGTCGATCCAACGCTCGGCAAAGAAGCGCGCCGCCATGTCCGAGAACTGGGGCGAGAAGCGCTCCAGCGCGCTCAACACCGTTTGGCGGGCCTCGTCAAAGGTGATCCGTTCGCGCGCCTCGCCCAGGGGGGCGTACTGATCGAATAGTTCCAGCTTGGGCAGTCCCAGCAGGCGCGCCTTGAGCTTCCAATACCGATGGGCCAGCGGAAAGTTGCGCTCGACGGCCGTCATCATCGCGTCGACGGCCCGCGCGTCAACGTCGTTGGCCAGATGACGCGGCTGCATCGGGTCGGCATAGTGGCGCACCCGCGACGTCACAAGATGGTCCTGAAAACGCGTGTCATAGATGAAGGACAAGACTTGCTGGTGCGCGGAGAGGGTGGCATAGAGCGATTCATGGGCGCGCTGGCGGGTGGCCCGGTCCGCCACGCGGGTCAGGCTCAGAATCTCGCTCTGGTTGACCTCGCGGATCGTGCCATCGACATCGATCTTGAATCGCAGCCCCGCAACATATTCGGTAAAGAGCTTGCCCCAGGCCGAGACGCCGGTCATGTCCTTGTCGTTGATCAATCGCTCTTCGGGCTCGGAGAGCGTGTGCGGC
>JAGOCU010000140.1:2651-6267 GCA_017998555.1 Thermoflexales bacterium | reverse complement strand
TTCACCCCGCGCGACCAAAAAGCCGTCAAGGCGGCGGCCACGACCTTCAGGCCCAACCCGAAGATCGACGTCGAGCAGGCGATCATGGAGCTTGGGGTGGGCGAGGCGCTGGTCTCGTTCCTGGATGAAAAGGGCACGCCCGGGATGGTCCAGCGCGCCTTTGTGCTCCCGCCACACGGGCAAATCGGGCCAATCACGCCCGAACAACGCCAGAAGCTCATCCAAGGCTCCATCCTGTACGGCCATTACGAGCATGCGGTTGATCGCGAGTCGGCGTATGAAATCCTGACGGACAAGGCCAGACAGGACGCCGCGACACAGCAGAAGTCGGCTGACGAGAAGCGGGCGGCGCTCGAGGCTCAGCTGGCTGAGAAGCAGCGCCTGCAAAACGAGAAGCTGGCGGCCCAGAACGCCGCCGCGCAGGCCCGGGCGCAAGCCGCCCAGCAGCGCGCAGCGCAGGCGCAGCGCAGCGAGTTGGACAAGTTCGTGGGTTCGGTGGGCAAGAGCGTGGTGCGCTCGGTTGCGACGTCTGCCGGGCGCGAGATTCTGCGGGGCGTGCTGGGCGGGATCCTGGGCGGCGGCGCGAGCAAACGCCGCTACTAGCCGACCTGGCGGTATCTTGGGAAGCGAAATGCCCCGGCAACGCCGGGGCATTTCGCTTCCCAAGGAAACGGTGTGACGGCGTCTAGCGACCCATCGCCCGCTTGAGCGTGCCGCAGGCGCGGCATTCGCCGTTCGGGCGGAAGATCGAGAACCCGGCCTGCGGATCGTCATTCCACTGGCGGAAGTCGATGTTCCAGATGATCATCATCCGGACCTTTCCCGATGCCCGGGACAACTCCGCGGCGCGCGCGAGCCAATCGGCCTGGTTGCTCAGACTGATCCCGCCACCCCATGAGAAACCGCCGGGCAGAGGCCCGATCCCCTCTCCCGTGACGTATCCGAGCTCCGTCCAACAGACGGGGACCTTGCCGCCAAAGGCGTTGTAGACCGTATCCAGCGTCCCGAAGAAGTACCACTGGTGGTGGTCGGCGCTTCCCACGGGCGCGCCCGAGCGTTGGTCTGGCCCCACCATGGTGCCGTTGTGGTGGGCGCCCGCGCAGTCCATCCAGGCCGCCGCGCCGGTGTTGGCCAGACGCTGGATAAACGGGGCGTCGTCGCAGCCCGCATTCTCGCAGCGGCCGCCGAAGTAGCCGGTTGGCGCCGGCGCGCCACTAATGACCAGCGTATTCGGGTTGACCGACTTGATGGCGCCGTATGCCTCGCGCAACATGTTCGCATAATTCTCGGGGTTGACCTGTCCGTTGCCGCTCCCGCCGTATTCGCGATCGAGGTTCGGCTCATTCCAGACTTCAATCGCATCCGCTCCCTGGGCCGCCAGCGACGCCACCATCCGGGCGAAGTCCTTGTGATAGTTCGCGTCGGCGGCGCGGGCGCGATTGCCGATGGCGCCGACCAGGAGCTTCAGACCAGCGCCATGAATCGCGCCAATCAGTCCGCCCAGGTCTGGGGCCCCGCCATCCATCACGACCTGGTATTTGACCCAGCTCATGCCGACATCCTTCATTTGCGGCAGGAAGTTTGTGGAGTTGATGTGGCCGCCCAGCTCAAACCCGCTGAAGCGACCCGGCGCCGCGGCAGGCGCGGCGGGCCGGGGCGCAGCGGCGGCCGGGGCCGGCGCCGCGCCTGCCGCGCCGGGCGCGCCGGTGAGCGCGGCATAGATCCATCCGGTCGCCCCAACGTAATCAATTTGGAACCAGGCGCCATCCGTCGAACGCCCCCGTGGGGTCAATGTCGTGCCACCGGCAAGAAAGCCGATGACCTCGCCCTCCAGACCCGGGGCGGCGCGCACGTTGAGGGCCGGGACGGCCACCGACACGGCGCCAGAGGCCGGTGCCGCCGCGGTCCCGTCCGGCACGTAGCTGCCGCCCACCGTTGCGTATTCGGCATAGATGTAGGCTGGATCGCCGTTGTAGCTGATCTTCCACCACAGCCCGTCATCCGACTTGCCGTTGGTGGACACTTTGGCCCCACCTTCAAGGCGGCCCAGAATCGTTGCGTCGGTCGTGGGTCCAGACCGCACGTTCAAGGCCCCGACGGTGACGGTGACCTCCTCAAGCGAGCTGGCCGCCCGGGCGGCCGGAGTGGAACTGGCGAAGGCTGGCGCCGCGCCTGAAAAGGCCGTCGCCGCGCCAATCGCAAGGGCGAGAATGAAACTGCGCGCTTTTGTCACGTGTTCTCCTGTGTAATTCATGGATGTCTTCCTGTCGTTGACGGCTGGCGAGACCACGATCCCCGCACTTCGCGCGGGGATCGTGATCTCGCCAGCCGTAGGGAGGATGACAATTACTCATTCGCCGCGGATTTGCGGCGGCTGGCGATGAACGCGGCGATCAGCAGGCCGGCGATGACCGGACCGAACAGGCCGACGACGATGAACACCGGATCGAAGCTCTCCTTGAAAAGCGTCGACAACGGGATGATGAAGAATAGGATGGCAAATACGAGGATTGGCCAGGATCCCTGCAGGTTTTTCATGTTTTCTCCCGCGCCTGCCCTATTCGGACGGCGCCAAGGCGACCCATTTTAGCCGCGTTGATCAGACCTCTTCCGCCATGCGCGCCTGATATCGGCGGAACACCATGTAACCAAGCACGAGGATGGCCACCGCCGTGACCGCCGTCCGCAGCCAAAAGTCCAGCGCGGTCACCCGGCCGTGATACATCAGTTCCTGGTAGATATTCACCAGCGACGCCATGGGGTTCAATCGGCGGACCCACAGGGCGAAGCCCGTGACTTCGATGGCGCTGACGTCGTACCAGATGGGTGTCACGAAGAACAGGGCCAGCATTCCAAGATCGACGATGAACTGGGTGTCCCGGTAGAAGACGTTCAGGGTGGACAACATCATGGCCAGGCCCACGCTCATCACGGCCTGGAGAAAGACCGCGATCGGCACCAGCAGAAGGGTCGGATGAAGCTTGGCCCCGCTCAAGACCGCCACCATGATGAACATGGGCAGCGCCAGCAGGTAATTGATCAGATTGGAGATGACGGACGAAATCGGCAACAGGATGCGCGGGAAGAACACCTTCTTGACCAGGCCGCTGTTGCCGACAACACTCCCGGCGCCGCCCACGACGGATGCGCTGAAAAACGTCCAGGCCAGGTAGCCCGCCAGGATGAGGACGTGGACGTTGGGCCGATCGGTCCCGTCGCTTCGGTTCATCTGGGTGAAAGCAAACGACAGGACCACCATCATTCCCAGCGGTTGGAGGAACGACCAGGCGATCCCGAGGACCGAATTCTTGTAGCGCGCCTTGAGATCGCGGACAACCAACATGCGCAGCAGGCTGCGATATTTCCAGACTTCGCGGACGTCTTCTTGAACGCTTTGCATGGTGGTTCAGCCGCGCGCCCTTGCCAGCATCGCCCGGTAGGCGTCCGTCATCGTGCGCGCCCCGCGCTCCCACGAAAAGTACGCTTCAGCGCGCCCGCGCAAACCGGATCCGATGGCCCGCCAGGCGGTCCGATCGTTCAGCAGCGTGTCAACCCGGTCGGCGAAGGCCGCGATATCGCCGACTGGGGCATAGGTGCCGAGGTCGCCGAGCAACTC
>JAGOCU010000140.1:0-2551 GCA_017998555.1 Thermoflexales bacterium | reverse complement strand
ACACGCCAGAGGCGGGTGGCCAGCGCGTGTCCAGGCTTGAGAAAACCGTGCTGCGCCATTTCGTCGGTCATGCTGCCCTGATAGTCCATAAACACGGGCACCCGCCAGGGCCAGGCCAGCAGACTGGCGATCAGCGCGCCCTCGTGCAAGTGGGCATGAATCACGTCAAATCGATTGCGGGCGAGCACGCGCACGAGCCGGATGGCGAGCAACGCGTCGAATGCGTATTTGTGGCGGGACGAGCCCACCTCGTAGTTTGCCCGCCAGGGCGTCGGCGTCGTGCGGATGATCCGGATGCCGGGGACGTCGTTGCCTTTGAAATAGGTCAGGATGGTGACGTCATGGCCCAGCGCCTGGAGGGCCCGGGCCTCTTCGAGGATTCGGACATGGCAGCCGTAGTCGTTGAAAAAAGAGGTTGGCGCCACACTGAGAATGCGCAGCGCCCCGCCGTCCGATGACGGCTGCGTGGTTTCGGTCATGCCTTGCCGGGCGGCTTGCTCGGGCCGCGGAGTTTTCCAGCCAGCGATTCGCCCATGAAGGCCCCAAGGATGCTCGGCGGTTTGACGTTCGAGGCCCCGCGTTCGGGATTGCGCCCGCGCCGCCAATCGGCCAGCCAGTTCTCGCGCGCCTCGCCCGCGCGCTTGAGCCGGGCGGCCAGAGCGATTTCGTCGCCCGCATCGACTGCATCGCGCAGCGCCATGAGCTCGAGCATGATCTGGTTCAGCCAGTGTTTTGCCGCCATCGGATCCGTCAGAAGCGCTCGGGCAAGCTCAGCGCTTGCCGTCTCGGCCACCCCTGGAGTGGCATGTCCAAACGCATCACCGGCCAGCCATTGCCGATCTTTCCAGGCGTTGTCCGCGGATACGGCGGCGACGAGGGCATACCCAAGCGCCGACGGAATCGCGCTCAGCGCCAGTCGAAAACCGTCGTGTTCGGCCGGCTCAATCATGAGCGGGTGGGCTTCCATGTGGCTGATGATGCCAACCAGCGCATCCACGCCCTCGGTTGAGCTGCCGGCGCGCGGAGAGAGGGTCCACACGGCGCCGTTGAGCGCGTCGGGGCCGGGGCGCGCGCCGCTTGGTAACGCGCGGGCCGGACTCATGATCAAGTCGCTGCTGACGTAAGTGACATCCTCCGCGACCACCCGGGCCGCTTGCAGACTGGCCACCTTGCTCGGACAAAGATCGACGATGATGGCCCCGCTCTCCGCGTCGGGTCCAATGGCCCGCAGGGTTTGTTCGAGGCCGGACTGCGGAATTGCGATCACGATCAGGCGGGCGCCCTCGCACGCGGCGAGCAGATTCCACTCGGTCTTGTCGACCAACTTCTGCTCAGTCGCCCTGCGGGCCGCCTCGGGCTCTTTGTCATGGCCGACGATTTCGATGTCATCGATTGTGGGGCGCAGAGCGGCCGCCAGGGCGAGGCCGCGATTGCCGAGGCCGATCAGGGTGACGCGATTCTTGGGCATGAGGTTATTTGTTGAGGGGCTAGAACCCCAGGATGGCCCGGGCCAGCCTGTTGGCCGGCTCGAAGATGACGGATCCCAGAACGCTGCCGCCTGCCACGAAAAGGAGCAGGACGATCATCGTTTGAAAGCGCTCGATGACGGCAAGCCCGCCGTGGAACTGGGCCGGAACAAGCCCCTTCAGAATCGTCCACCCGTCAAGCGGCGGTATCGGAAGGAGGTTGAGCAGACACAATTGGAGATTGATCAAGACCGCCAGAATGGCGGTCTGAACAAAGATCTGAGCGGCCGGGCCGGGGTTTGCGACCAGACCCGAGGCAATCAGACCACGCACCACCAGTCCGATGACAACGGCGATCACGAGATTGGCGATCGGTCCGGCAACGGCCACCAGGGCGTGCGAGACGTGCTGGTTCCCCCGCAGACGGGACGGATTGATCGGGGTCGTCGCCCAGCCAAAGCCAACCAACAGGAAGAGGACAGAACCCATCAGGCTCAGGTGCGCGGCGGGATTCAAGGTCAGGCGGCCCATCATGCGGGGCGTGTCATCGCCAAGCCGATCGGCCGTCACGGCATGCGCAAGCTCGTGCAAGGGGAAACAGATGAGCAACACCACCACGGCAACACCGAGGTTGATCGTCGCCAGATCCCAGTTTCCGGCGCCGATGGCTTGTATAAAACCGATCAGCGGACCATTCATAAGCCGAGGGATTATAGCCGGGGGGCGTGACTATAATTCCGCTGTGGCCTATCTTGCGGTAACGCCAGTCTCGATGGGGCAGGTCGTTCGACTTCGTAAGGCGCACCCGTGTGGCAGCTCCTCGTGGGAAGTCACCCGGATCGGCGCCGACATCGGGTTGAAATGCCTTGGGTGCGGCCACCGGATCATGCTGACCCGCCGCGAGTTTGAGCGGCGCCTCGATCCGCGGGACAAATCAGGACCGGAGAAATGAAGAAGCGCATTCGGCTCCTCTATGCAGACACAGGCGGTGGCCACCGCAGCGCTGCGGAAGCGATTCTGCAGGGTTTGCGCATGCAGTCGGGCGATCAGCACGATATCGCCTTGTTGAACGCCTTCAACATGCT
>JAGOCU010000139.1 GCA_017998555.1 Thermoflexales bacterium | reverse complement strand
TTGCCGGCTCCAAGGAAACCGGCGATGAGGGTGACGGGGATGGGTCCTGGCATGAGGCTAGCGCGGCTCCAGGGTGACGGGCAGCCCGGCGCTTGTGTTCAGCGTCAGCACGGGTTCGGGCCGGACCGCATGACCGGCCACGACGCGTAGCTGATAACGTTGGACGACCGCGGCCAGGATGAGCGTGGCCTCGGTCAGGGCGAACATGTTGCCGATGCACTGGCGCGGGCCGCCGCCGAAGGGCAGGTACGAGAAGCGCTCCTGCCGTTCCGCCCGTTCGGGCGCGAAACGCTCGGGCTCGAAGTCGTCGGGCCGCTCCCAGTAGACCGGGCTGTGGTGGATGGCATGAATCGGGAGATTGATGTTCATCCCGGCCGGCACGCGATACGGCCCAAGGCGTCCTCGCCGATTGCCTGGCGCGCCGTCGCCCAGGCCGGCGGGTAGAGCCGGAGCGTTTCGTCAATGACCTGGCGGGTGTAGGTCAGCGCGCTGACATCGTCGATCGTGGCAGGCCGGCGTCCGAGCACGGTCGCGATCTCGGCTTGCAGTCTGGCCTCTTGCTCAGGGTGGGTGGCCAGCAGGTAGAACGCCCAGGTCAGGGCGGCCGCGGTGGTCTCGTGCCCGGCGGCGATCATCACCCCGGCCTCGCGCCGGATCTGTTCGTCATCCAGCCCCGCCCCGGTCTCCTCGTCGCGGGCTTCGATCAGCATGCTGAGCAGGTCGTCGCGCCGCTCGCCGCTTTGGCGGCGGCGGGCGATCATCTCCCGGATCCGGGTCACCACGACGTCGCGGGCAGCCCGCGCGCCGGCGTTGCGCCGTCCGGGAAGCCAGGCCTGCCAGGCCGGGTGCTTGAAGCGGAACGAAATGTAGTGATCGGCGTCGTTGAAGGCCTGGCCCAGTCGGCTGGCCTCGGTGCTCAGGTCCTCGCTGAACAGGGCCTGCCCAACGATCCGCATCGTCACCTGCATCATCTCGTCGTTGAGCCAGAACACCTCGCCCGGGTTGGCCGCCCGGCGGCGCTCCCAGCCGTCCAGCATCTCGCCGGCCGCGTCTGCCATGGTCTTTCCGAAGCTGGTGATGCGCTGGCGGTGGAACATGGGCTGCATCAGGCGGCGCTGGCGCAGCCAGAAGTCGCCGTCGCCGGTGAAGAGGTTGTCCTGCCCGAAGAAGCGCAGAATGCCCGTCGTAAAGGGGTCCTTGCGATAGTTCTTGTTGTTGTCCAGCAGCACGCGCTTCACATACTCGGGCCGGAAGACAAACAAGTTGTCAACCCACAGAAAGCGCCCGCGGGCGATGTCGCCGTTCTCCCGGTGCAGCCGGCTCAGCAGGCCGAGCGGATCCGTCTGAAATTCGGCCAGCAGGCCGAGCGGCCCGGCGCCACCGCGCGAGGCAGGCACGGCCCGCAATGTTGTCGTCATGCGCGCAAGTGTATCCGCCTGCCCCCGGGCTGCCGGAAACTTGGACGCTCACGCCCAGCGGTTGGGTCAAACCGCGGCCGGAATCGCAGACGGCTCGGCGCGCGGCCTAACGCCGGGCGCGGCCAGCGCGGCAATCCCCGTCACGATCAGGATCCCGCTTATCACGATCATGGCCGCATGGAATGCGTCCGCATAGTTGATCCCATCCCAGGTGTGGCTCGCGGCCATGGGAATGGGGATGAGCAACGCCAGCGCGCCGATGACGATGGCGGTGGCGCCCGTCGTCAGGCGCCCGGCGCCGTTGCCGCGGGTGTAGTCCACGTCCTTCCAGATCCCGGGCAAACGCAACAGGAGCAGCACCGCCAGGGTGAATGCCGTCACATACACCACCATATCCACCGGCATCGATCCCCCGCGCAGCGCCCGAGAGGCGGCGATATGGATCACGCCCACGACGATGCCCGCAATCAGCGCGATCAGCGCATCGCGGTAGGAATGCGCCTGCCCTCGGATCAGACAGATCGTCGCGCGGATGCCGGCGACCCCGATCGCGAGGGTGACGACGACGAACAGCGCATACAGCCATTGAAATGGGGCGAGCGGCGCCAGGCTGGCCCAATTCGTTGGCGCGGCCGCGGCGCAGATGCCGCCCACGCCGGCCAGGACCGTGAACCCGGCGGTCAGGGCCATCAGGACGATCCCCACAAATCGTAGAAACCGGGACATGCCATTCTTCTGTTTCATCATGTTCTCCTTGCGGCCGCCAACACGACCTTTTGCGGAGGCGCCATCCCCCGCGCACGGGTCTTGTTGGGAGTCCTTACAGCGAAAGCAGGAGCATCGCTGAAAGCATATAGAACGAAGCGTATTTGAAGAGGCTGAAGTTCAACCGGTCCGCCGGTCGCAAGGCCACCCAGAAGGCCAGGAACATCAACGCCCCCGACAACACGCCCAACACCTGCAGATATCCCCACTGCACCTGGATCAACACCGCCGCCAGACCGATGGCCAGCGCGGCCAGGACGCTCGCCGCGGCGATTGCGCGGCGCGTGACCGTGGCGCCGTATGTCGAAGGGAAGGTGGGAATGCGAGCCGCCGCGTAATCGGCGGCATAACGCAGCGAGAAGGTCAGCATGTGGGTGGGGATCCAGAACAGCACCGAGACCGCCAGCAGCGCGCCGATCAGGTCGAGATATCCGAGGCCCAGCACCCGACCCGCCAGAATGGGCATGCCGCCCGAAATGCCCCCCCATACGACCGACCAGCACGTGCGGCGCTTGAGCCAGAGCGTGTAGACGACCACGTCGAAGAACAGGCCGGCAAACACGATCAGGCCATACAGCGGGTCCAGCGCAATCGCCCACCCGACGCCGGCCGCCGCAAAAAGCAGCCCGATCCGGAACGCATGCGCCGGCCGCACTTTCCCGGACGCAATCGGCCGGTGATGGGTGCGGTTCATCACGCTGTCGATGTCGCGGTCGTACCACATGTTCAGGATCGTGCTCCCGCTCACCGCGAGGAAAAGGCTGCCCAGGAGCCCGGCCACGGTCGTCCAGTGGGTCACCGGACAACGCGCGCTCATGTAGCCCGCCAGGCCGGTGATCAGCAGCAGGGCGGTCTGCAGCGACTTGATCAGCGCCGCGTATTGCTTGATGGTGGTGGCTATCTCTCGCATCCCGGTTCCTCCGGCGCGGCCGAGCCCGCTCAACGCGCGCAACGAAAACCGATGGCCAGCCCGGCGTGCTCTGGATTGACGTTGTTGCGTGTCCACAGCCGCAGGTTGTAACCGTAGTCCAGCCGGCTCCCGCCGCGCAGATAGCGGTAGTGCTGGCCTTCGTATACGTTTGCCGTCCACTGCCAGACGTTGCCGGCCATGTCGTGCAGCCCGTACGGGCTCTGACCGTTCAGGGTTGTGTATCCGGCAACCGTTTTGCCTGAGTAGTATCCGACCGGCGTGGTGTCGCCGGCCTTCCCGAGCGCCTGCTCGAACGGATCGCGGCTGTCGTAGTAGTTGGCCGCGTTTCGCTCGAGCGCGTCGCCCCACGGATAGGCCCGTTTGTCCGTCCCGCGCGCCGCTTTCTCCCATTCCGCCTCGGTCGGCAGGCGGCTGCCCTGCGCCTCGCAGTAGGCGCGGGCGCCGAACCAGGTCACCAGCGTCACGGGATGATTCTCGAAGCCTGGATTCGCCGCGAAGGCCAGGCTGCCCGCGGGACCGGCGCCCCGGGTGATCCGGCTGCCGGGCGTGTTGACCGTGAAGTGCGGCCAGTCGCCGGCGCCGATGACCTCCTCGTGTTTCGCGCCGGAAAAATGGTCGCCCGGGTAATAGCCCACGACCCGATTCCCATCGAGCCTGACCCGGCCGGCCGCCAGCGCCTCGTTGAGGTATCGGGCGAACTGCGCGTTGGTGACGAGGGTCGCCATCATCTTGTAGTCGCGGTCGATGACGGCCGCCTCGGCGTGCTGGCCGCTGAAATATGGGCCGGCCGGTATCGACACCCATGCCTCTGGATTCGCGCCGGTGTCAATAGGGAGTGTCGTAGCCGGCAGGGCAGGGGCAGCGCAAGCGCACAGCAGTACGATCGCGAGCGCAAGCAACTCTCGCTTCATGGCAGCACCTCCGCTTTTTCCTCCTTCCATCGGCCTTTGCGTTTGAACAGATCGATCAGGCGCCACACCATCAGGATTCCCAGCAGCAGCAGCACCGAAGCAAGCCCGGCGTCGGTCAGCAGCATCATCGTGTCGACAAGCGGTTGCTGGCCCAGCTCATCCACATACAGCCTGCGGGTCTCCAGCACCGCCACCGCCCCAAAGGCCAGATCCGACGCGATGATGACGATCCAGCCAAACCACTGGCGCAGCCGCCCTTTCAGCCCGGCCTGGTCGGCGTAGTAGAGCAGGATGATCGTGGCAATGATGCCGGACAGCACATGCCAATGCCCGGTCAGGGCGACCCGTTCCTCGCGGGCCGGCCAATGGCGGATGATCTTATCCAGTTGGATCGCCATGAAGATGCCGATCGCCGTCACGACGAAGTTCATGTAGACCATCTGCCAGACCGCCCCGAACTTCAGCGGATCGTGGAGCAGCGCCCCGATGCGCTGAATGAAACGGGGCTTGGCCAACTTCAACTCAGTCAGGCGGGCGGCCGTGATCTTGCGCCACACAAACACGGTCAGCAGCAGCGCGGCGATGAGCACGGGGAATGACCCGACGTTGATGATGATGTGGGCGATGCGCTCAAACGGGACCACCGCCCACACCCCGAGTGTGATGATGATCGTGCCGATGATGAGCAGAGGCATCGCCCATTTCTGCAGTCTTCCCCTGAAGCCGAACCAGCGCCCGACGATGAGGTTCAAGGCGATGGCGATCAGGGTGAGCATGATGTGCAGGTGCCCAATGATGGCCAGTTGAAGCGGGTCTTTTTCCGGCTGGCGGATGACATCCTCGGCCAGGAAAGTCTCGAAGCCATTCCCAAACAGCGAGCCGGGGATCGCGCCGAACAGGACGGAGCCCAGGGTCGAAACCGCCATGACAAACAGGGCCACCCGTTCGAGGTCGAGCCCGCCCCGCGTGCGCGAGACGTCCGGATCCGCCGTTCGATACTCCGCCCGCCAGGGCCACAGCGCCACTGTCAGCAGGATGCCGGCGAAGAAGACCAGCGTCTGCCCGGCGATGAAAAGCCCGTGAAAGACATAGTTGTGGCCGAAATAGGCGAACCACATCCCAAAGACCATCGAGGTCAGGTAGCCGATGGTGATGGTGCTGTTGATTCGCGTTTGCTCCTCGGGCCGCATCGGCCAGCGCGAGGTGATGAAGTAGACCTCGATCGCGACGACGGCCATGGCGATGCTGTGATACAGGATGATGATCCGCCCTTCGCGCTGGGCCGGATCGAGCTGCAGGCCAAAGGTGCGCACAAAGACGGCTTTGACGCCCAACTCATCCATCGGTCCCGAGATCATCCCGAAGAAGGCGGTTACCAGCGCGATGGATGCGATCGCGACAAGGACCAGGCCCATGGTGGAGCGAAAGAGAAATGCAAAACGCTCCCGAATTGCGCGCATGAAAGCCTCCACCGGACGGCCAGAACAAAAGCCGCCGGTTCGTGGAAACTATCACAAATGGGCCGCGAAGTATTTGTCTTGTGTCAAATCGCGAGCGTCAGGCTGTCACATGGCCGGTAATTGCAGATCGAGATTCGCCAGGGCTGCCAGGCGCTCCGGCCGAGTCACGCGAATCTGATTGCGGTTGCAGTCGATCGCCCCTTCATGCTTCAGGGTGGCCAACGCCCGGCTGATTGCCTCCGGCGCGCAGGCGACCCGGCCCGCCATGTCTTCAATCGAGTGGCTTCGCCGGGCAATCGGCTGCGCGCCCATTTGGCTGAGATCAACCAGATGCTTGGCCATTCTCCCGACGATGGTCCGAAAGGCCAGATCCTCATAGTGACTCATCAGCAGGCGGTTTCGGGCCGCCAGCACCCGCAGGAGGCCCAGCCCAATCGCCGGGTAGCGCTGTAACAGCGACTGAAAGGCGGCGTGGCTGACTTGCCAGATCAGGCTGTCCTGGACGGCGAGAGCCGTGGCGGGGTTTGTTCCGCCATCGAGGACGGCGACTTCGTTGAACATGATCACCGGGTCGATCGTCGCGATGATGTTGATCTGGCCCTGCGGCCCCAGCTTGCAGAGCTGAACCTGGCCCCGGGTGAGAACATGCATCCCGGAGCAGGGCGCGCCCTCCAGGAAAACCGTATCGCCAGGCTTGAAATGGCGCATCTGCCCGCCCAATACGATCGCGCGGAGATCCGCGTCGGGCAAGCGGGCAAAATGCTGAACCGAGCGCAAACCCGCGACCATCGATTGCAG
>JAGOCU010000138.1 GCA_017998555.1 Thermoflexales bacterium | reverse complement strand
AGCGGCGGCGCCAGCAGCGCGCTGGCAACGAGCAAGACGACCGTCAGCGCGAGCACAATGAGCGTCATAAACGGATTCGCGCCCGCAATCAGGATCGCATTCCGAAGCGCCGTCCGCCAGCGCTTGGTTTCCTGTTCGATAAAGAACGGGATGAGAAACAACTGGATCGCCATCCAGAACACGCCGGCGGCCAGCCAGGCCCCGGCCACCCACATCGCCCACTGCGCGTCCGGAAAGGCGTTGGGGTAGAAGAACACGTTGTAGATCAGCAGCACCGACACCAGGGTGGCGATTAACGTATAGAGCCAGGGCGAACGCAGATTGGCTTTGAACGCGCCGAAATACTGATCCCACTTGATGGCATATTGATTGGCGACCCGGTTGGCGACCACGTGCAGCGCCATCCAGGCCGGCGGCCCGGGCAGCGCAAGCGGGACGGCCAGGATGAGCAGCGCGGGCGGCAGTGGCACCAGGAGCACGGCCACCACCAGCAAAGGCGCGAGGGTTATGGCCACAAACGTGATGGCGCTCATCGCGCCTAGGGGGAGCATTTCCTCCCAGATATTGCGCAGGGCGCGCCCGAAGATCCTGAATCCAAGCATGTATTTGTATCCTCTGTCCTCGCGTCACTAACGGAACCGATTTCCGGAGGCGATATCCCCCGCCCCGGCGTACGCCGGGTAATATCGCCTCCGGAAATCGGTTCTGTTCGAAGTTCTTAGTTCGGACCGATTGTAACCAACGGCGCGACGGGCAGATCATCCACTCCCACCCGCTCGGCCCCGTCCGGCAGCGCCTTGTAGGTCCCCAGCAGCGTTTCCTGATTTCGGGCCGCGCCTGCGGGCAGAAGCGCATCGATGATCCGGGTGTGGGTGCCATCGGCCGGCCCGCCGCCGAGGCGCCATTGGCTGGCCCGCGCGTCGACATCTCGCACCCGGCGCGCCCCTTCCGAGGGATAGGTCTCCTGGCTGAGCACCACGATGCTGTAGCCCCAGCGCGCGGGATCGCCCTCCCCCAGCGCCTCGAGCGGGGCTCGAACGATGACCCGGCCGCGGGCGTCAACCGACGCGCGGACCCGAACCCGCTCGCGCTGGGTCACCCCCGTCTCGCCGTCCGGGACAAACAGTTGCTGGTTCCAGCCCTCGATCCACAAGGCGGTCTCCCAGCCCATGCCTTTGGGCAGGGCGGCGTTGCGTCCTTCGAGCAGCGTCCGGCGGCCCGTGCCGCGGCCGGGGTCGCGGTCGATGTAGATGTCGATGGTCTGGATTGAAAGCCCGATGGCGGATCCCCATGGATTGCGGATGGCCGCCCCCAGATCGATCCAGAAAATCAAGTCAGCCGAATCGCGCAGGATCGTCACCCGGCGCAGGTCGTACGACGCGGGCAGAAAGACGGCGTCTTCAGGATAGGTGTAGGGACCCGGGCCATGGTCGTCGCCGGCCGGGTCGTCAAAGCGTCCAACCAGGCGCGGCGTTCCGATATCGGGCACGACCATCGTGGCGACCCCACCCCGCGGCAACTGGGTGACCGGCGCGGAATCCCGGCGCAGCACCGCCGCGAGCGCCAGCGCGGCATCACTCTCGATCCCCAGCGCGTCCAGGGGCACGCTGAATTCGAGGCTGCGCTCGCCAAAGCCAAGGGCAGCCGCGCCAACCTGGCCCTGATTCAGCAGCGCCCAGCCGCCATCGCTGTTGGCGGCATAGACCGACAGCACCGGTTCGCCCACCGTCCATTCGAGCAAATGGGTGGCCGTGAACCCGAGCGGGCCACGGGTCTCGCCATCTCCGCCGACCCGGGTGACATAGGCCGAGGACGCCGCGCCGTTCCGCTGCAGATACACGCCCAGCCGGGCGGGATAGGCAGTCGATTCCGCCAGGGTCGTCCACGCCACCCGCGCATCCACCCGGATGAACAGAGACCGCGCGTTCATCCCAAAGCGCAACGCTTGAAGATCATTTCCCAGCACGGTGGGCAGTCTGAATCCCGAAACGGCGTAGGCCGCCGCCGCCCACTCGCGCTCATCTGCCACCCCATCGATGGTCGGGGTGAAGAGGGCCGTCATGCCCTGCTCAAGGCGGGCCCGGCGGGGAAAGCCCAGGGGCGCATCGAGAAAATCGGGGGCTGGCGCGCCGAGCAGCGCATAGGCTCGCCGCAGCAGGCCGGTGACGGCTCGATGCTGCGCGTCTGGGTCGGCATCGGGCCGCGGCTCAAAAAACGCCATGTCGGTCGCGCTGAGCAACGTATCGCGCGCATCGTTGATGACATCGAGGCTGGCGATTCGCCGTCCCGAAACGTACTCCTCGACAAACCCGCGCGCCTGAGCGATCTCAGCCACCAGGCCGGCCGACGGCGGCACCCCAACCGGGAGGAGCGCATTCTGCGCCGGGGCGGCGACGGGGCGCAGCCCGAGCCCGAGCCCATCCGCAACCGTGGGAATCCGCAGATTCGGAGTGGCGCTGGCCGCCACCTGCGCGATATCGGCCAGGGTCTGAAACAGCGCTTCCGGATCATCGGGCACGCTTAATTGGGCCAGCGCAACAGCCCAACTCGCGGCGGGGATGGCCGCGGCATAAGCCCGGAGCGAATCGCCGCCGGTCTTGTCAAGCAAGAGTACGTTGGGCGCCGGCAACAGCCCGGACCGGCCGTTGATCGACTCGGGCGCGCGTGTCTGCGCCCCCGGCAGAATCCAGGAGCGCCGGCCGGCCAGCCATTTCTGAGCGGGCAGGCCGGGCATATCGCCGGCGCGGAACACCAATCCAGTCGGCGGCGCGCCGACAAGAAGCGTGATCTCGCGGCCCGAGATGTCAAACAGCCGTTCGGCATCGGCGGGAAATGGGTAGGCCGGGCCGGCCTGCCAGAACACGTCGAGGGCTTCCGCATGCGGCAACGTGGCCAGTTCGATTTGTCCTGCGCCCGCGGCGTCGCGCAATCGGGCCAGTTGACGCGCCAGGCTCGAGCCCGTCGCCTCAAAGAGCTGGCGTTTGTCGTCCTCGGTCCAGCCGCCGCCGCGCGCGACCAGCGCGGCCAGGGGTGGTTTGGCGAGCGCCCCCGGATCAAACAGGGCCAGGTTATACACCATCTGCAGGTCCCTGAAATCGCGTTCGCTGAACGCCGCAACCGCACCGTCGAGGCCGCCGGCCAGGGCCGCGTCGCGCTTGAGCCGAAGCTCCGCCCAACGCGGGAAAACCCGCTCATCGCGGGCCTGTCGGGCCGGCGCGCGTGCGCCAAAGAAACCGGTCAGGATGTCCCGCTTGTCATCGGCGGTCAGGGCCGCCGACGGGCGGCTGCCCAGCTCCCAGAACACGTCACGGGCGGCCGCCGCCGGGTCGGTCATCAACCGCAACTGGCGCAGAAGCGAAGGAGAGACTGCCAGGGTCATGCGCGCCGCCGGCCGGCCCGCCAGCGCGTCGAGCAGGGACGCCAGCGGGCCAAGGACGATGGCGCGCGCGGACGCGCTGGCGAACAAACCCGTGGCAGGATCAACATCCGCCGGCGCGGCCGGAATCGAGAAGACCACGCTCAGCGCCGGGGCAGGCAACGGCGTCGCCGTGGGCGCGGCGGCGGTTGGCGCTTCGGCGGGCGTCGGCGGGGCCGGGGGCGGGGTTGCGGTCGGCTCGGGTGTCGGCACGGCGCAGGCGGCCAGCAACGCGGCTCCGAATACGACCGCCACAAGGCGGCGAATCACAAGTATCCGATTGTAGTGTCCGGAAACGATGTGTCCCGGCCCGGCGTACGCCGGGCCGGGACACATCGTTTCCGAAATACCTCAGCGCCGGGCATGCGCGGCGAACCAGGCCAGAGTGTCGCGCACCGTAACTTCAAAGGGACGCGAGAGATGGCCGAGCTCGCGGCATGCCTTTTCCGATGACAACGGCTGCCAGAAGGCAAACGTGCGGATGTTCTCCGGGAGTGAGACAAACGGGATCGCGTCGGCGACGCGGATCAGCCCGGCAAATAGCCCCGGTGATAGTTTGATTCTTGGCGGTGGCCGACCGGCGACGCGACAGGCGGTGGAGAGCAGGTCGAGCATCGACACCGCATGCCCGCCCAGGATGTAGCGCTCGCCGGGCCGGCCGCGCTCGAGGGCGGCCAGGTGCGAGGCCGCGACATCGCGGCCATCCACGACATCGAGGGTGGCGTCAAAGTAAACCGGAAAGAGGCCGCGCGCGGCATCCCGCAGCACCACCCCGGTCGTCGGCTTCACATCCCCCGGGCCAAACACCGCGGTGGGCAACAACGCCTGCACGGGAATATCGCGCTCGGCCAGGACAATACGCTCCATCGCCAGCTTGGCCTCGTAATAGACGCTTCGCGCGCTGCCGGGCACGTAGAAATCGCGCTCATCAATGAGGCGCCCCGGCCCCTGCCCGGCCCGCCAGGCGGCGGCCGTCGTCAGGGTGCTCGTGTAGATGAAAGACTCGACCCTGGCGCGTTTTGCCGCGTCCAACACCCGCCGGATCTCGACTTCGGCCCGGGCCACTTCGGCCGGGATGTGGCGGAAATCCTGCGGATAGCGAGCGGCGGCGTGAAAGACCGCGCCACAGCCGCGCATGGCGGCCTCGAGCGACGCGGCGTCATCCAGGTCGGCTCGCACCCAGTCGATCGGCACGCCCGCCAGGGCCCCCACCGCGTCGGGGCGGCGGCGCGCGGCCCGCACGGGCCAGCCGCGTTCAGCGGCCGCCAGCGCGATCTGGCCGCCGATGAATCCGGTCGCGCCGAGGACAAGGATGGGTTTCATGCGTTATTCGTCAATGTTGGGGCCGATTCTTGCGACGACGCAAGGCAGGCGCCGACAAATCGCTGACGTTCGAAACCGGCCGCGCAGCATCCCGATTGCCACGTGACGTTTTCACGCGGAGAACGCGGAGGCGCGGAGGAAATCGCACGGGGTAAGGCATTCCGGGTAGTGCGCATCCTCTCCGCGCCTCCGCGTCCTCCGCGTGAGATTTCAGGTTTCGAGCTCGCCGGCGATGCCCTTCCGAATCGCGACCGCGTGAGCGTGCCGGGTGTCAGGAGCATTCGGTAATCCACATGGTTCGGCATCCGCTCAGAAGAGATTAATCCTGGCGTAGACCATGGCCGCCATCGCCACGAAGAACACCAGGATCGGCAGCCATTGCTTGTTCAGGCCATTCACATCCATCAGCTCGCCGTTGTCAAGCTCGGGCTCCACCTCGCGCTTGCGCCCCTGGTAAACCCCAAATGCGAGCTCGGATACTTCGTATCTGGGCGCCAGAAACCAGCCCAGGGCCAGCCCGCCGAGCAGGCCGCCAAGATGGCCGAAGTTGTCGATCGCCGAGCCCGGCGAAAGGCCGATGACGAAGTTGATGACAACGATCCCCAGCATGTTGATCAGCGACTGGCGCCCGAACTCACCCAGCGCCTTGCGATGCCGGAAGAAATACGCGATCAGTCCGCCGACTGCGCCAAACAGCGAGGTTGAAGCGCCTGCCGACAGACCATGGGTGAAGACAAAACTGAAGACCGCCCCGCTGATGCCGGTGAGGAGATACAACATGACAAAGCGCGGATGCCCGATGAGATTCTCGAGGCGCGCGCCAACGACATAGAGCGAATAGGAGTTGACGGCGAAGTGCAGAAACCCGATATGCAGGAAGTTGGCGACAACGAGTCGGAAGAATTCGCCGCGCTCGACCAGGGGGGCGAAGTTCGCCCCGAAGGCGATCAAGACGGCCGAACGCGTGCTGCCGCCGCTCAACTCCATTCCGGCGAAGAAGAGGACGTTGACCGCCAGAATCACATAGGTCCACAACGGGCGGACTGTCGGAATGTGGCGCACGGATCAGCTCCTAAATGCGAATCGGCTGGCGCCCAACGCGGCAACGCTCCGCGCGCATGATGCCGTCGATGTCGGCCGCCGCGTCGTTCATCTGATAGGCGCGGTTGACCACGACGAAATCAAACTCGTGCAGCCGGCCCATCTCTTCGCGGGCGGTGGAGATCCGGCGCTGCAACCCCTCGGGCGTTTCGGTTTTGCGCTCGGTCAGGCGGCGGATCAATTCCTCTTCCGACTCGGGCATCAGGAAGATGGTGACCGCCTGGGGGACGATGCGTTTGATTTTCGCGGCCCCCTGCACGTCGATCCGCATGACGACATTCTTGCCGGTGGACAGGGCCTTGCGCACCTGTTCCTTGGGGATCCCTTTGTATTCGCCGTAGACCAGGCTGTGCTCGAGGAGTTCGTCCGCCTCGATCAAGTCATCGAATTCTTCACGCGTGACGAAGAAATAGTCCTTCCCATCGACCTCGCCCGGGCGCTGGGC
>JAGOCU010000137.1:3704-6336 GCA_017998555.1 Thermoflexales bacterium | reverse complement strand
TGCCCACGAAGGGGCCCACATGCGCCGCCATATCCGCAAACACGGCACTGGCATCGGCGTACGACCAGCCCGCGCCCATCCGTTTGGCGATTTCCTGGGCCGCCCACCAATCGGGCTTGGCCTCGCCCAGTGCCGGGAGCGCTTGATAGAAGCGCTGAACGCGGCGGTCGCCGCTGGTCAAGGTGCCATCACGCTCGGCAGCACTCAGGGCTGGCAGCACGACATCAGCCGATTTCGCCAGGTCCGTCATCAAGAGCTCGCTGACGATGGTGAAGCCTGCCTTCGGCGCGTCGGCGGCATCCCCCACCCCCACCAGCCAGGCGACGTCGGCGGTCGGGGCGCGCTCGCCCGCGCCAATCACATCGCACACGCCCTGGGTGTTGCCATGCGGGTAGAGCGGAAGCAGGCCGCTGTTTGACTTGCCGAACTGCCCAGCCTCGTGCAGCACGGCCGCCAAGCCACCCGCCAGCGCGCGAGCGTTTGGCGCGCCAAGCGTGTCATCCCCAAACACGATGACGACGTTCCGGGCGTCTTTGAGGCCCTGCAGCTCGGCCGGATTCGAGGCCACCCACTGCGCCGCCAGACCTGGCTGATAGCGCGCAATCACCTGGGCATACCGGTGCATCTTGGTGCTGCGATGATGGGCGACGATCAGCTTCGCGCCGCGGTCGACGACGGCCTGGCGCAGGCGCAGGAACCAAACCGGGGCCTGCTCCTCGAGATCGCCATTGACGACGATGATGACGTCGCCCTTGCCAAGCTGTTTGAAATCAGCGTCAATGCCGAGGCCATTCGCCCGGGCGATGTCGGCGTAGGCCGCCGGCAGCGCCGGGGAGGCGGCGACATAGGGCGTCTTGACCACCTCGGTCAGGAAGCGCTTGATCAGCCACGCGTCTTCGTTCGCGACCCGATCCCCGATGACGCCCGCCACCCGCAGACCGGGCACGGTGTTCAGCTTGTCGGAAATGAGCTGAAGCGCGCTTTCCCAGGTGGCTTCCTGGAGCTTGCCGTCCTTGCGGATCAGCGGCCGGGTGACCCGCTCCGCGGCGCGGGTGTAGTGATGGACGAAGCGCCCCTTGTCGCACAGCCAGATCTCGTTGACCTGTTCGTTCTGGCGCGGCATGACGCGCTTGATTTCGGCCGTGCCGGTGCTCGTGTTCAGCCGCGTGTTCAGAGACGTGTTGCAGCCCACGGCGCAGTGGCCGCACATACTTTGCGTCGACTTGAGCTCCCACGGGCGGGCCTTGAAGCGGAAATCCGCCGTGGTCAGGGCGCCCACCGGGCAGATGTCGGTGGTGTTGCCGCTGAAGTAGCTGTCAAATCCCGGATCGCTGAACGTGACGATTTCCATCCCGCGCCCACGATCATGAAACTGAAGCACGTGATCGTCGGCGATCTCATCCTGGAAGCGCACGCAGCGCGAGCACTGGATGCAGCGCTCACGGTCGAGGAAGATCAGCTCGCCCAGCGGCACATGCTTATCGTTATGCTGTTTATCCGCGTAGTCGAAGCGGCTGACCCCCGGCCCATGAGCAAGGGTCAGGTTTTGCAGCGGGCATTCACCGCCCTTGTCGCAGATCGGGCAGTCGAGCGGATGGCTCGTCAGCAGGAACTCCAGCACATCCTCGCGCGCATCCGTGACAACCGGTGTCTGGGTCCGAACGGCCATCCCTTCGCTCACGGGGGTCGTGCAGCCTGTGTTGAGCTTGGGCTGCCAGGCGATGACGACATTACCCTTGTCGTCCTTGACAACCTGCTTGGTTGCCGGATCGACTTTGGGCGTGCCGATCTCGACCAGGCACATCCGGCACATCCCGACCGGCTTGAGCTTGGGGTGATAGCAGAAAACCGGGATGTCGTTGCCGATTCGTTTGGCGGCGTCGACGATCAGGGTGCCCTTCGGCACCGCGACCGGGACGCCATCGATGGTCAGGTTGATCAGATCAGCCATGGTGTTGCTTGTCGATGCATGCGCGCCCGCCTAGTGGGCGGCCTGGGCGTGATGGCCGTGCGTGTCACGGGCGAGCTCGGCCTTGTACTCGGGCGTCCCGCCCTTCTTCTTCTCGATGAAGTCGATGTAGTCCTGTTTGAAGTGCTTGAGGGTGAACGTCATCGAGCTGGTGGCAAATTCTCCCAGCGGGCAGAAGCACTTGCCGATGATCTGCTTGTTGACCTCGGCGATCATGTCGATGTCCGCCAGGGTGCCCTCGCCCGACAAGATTTTGTCATAGACCTTGAGCGCCCAATAGGTGCCTTCCCGGCAAGGCGTGCACTTGCCGCAGCTCTCGTGTTTGAAGAAACGGATCATCTTGCGGGCCGCCCAAACCATATCCACGCTGTCATCCATGAAGATGAACGAGCACGAGCCCAGCACCGAGCCGATGCCGGCCATCGACTCGTAATCGAGTTTTGCGTGAAAGTTGGCGGCCGGGATGATGGGGCTGGACGAGCCGGCCGGCAAGACCGCCTTGATTGGCCGGCCAGTCGATGAACCGCCCGCCATATCGAGCAACTCCTGGATGCTGTACTTCCCGAGCGGGAGTTCGTAGTTGCCCGGGTTCCTGACGTGACCCGACACGCTGAAGAGCTTGACGCCGCTGCTCTTCTCGGTCCCAAACTGGCGATACCAGGC
>JAGOCU010000137.1:0-3604 GCA_017998555.1 Thermoflexales bacterium | reverse complement strand
TTGGCCAGATACACGTCGAGCTCCCGAATATTCGGGACATCCAGGTCGCGCAGTAGCAGATGTTTTTCCATGCCGGTCATTTCTGAAGCTCGTCGACCATCTGGTCGAAGGATTCGGGGGTGAGATCGTAGCGATACGCGCCGTTGACCTGGGCGACCGGGGCCCGGTTGCAGGCGGCGACGCACATCACCGAATGGAGGGTGATCTTGCCGTCCGCCGTCGTCTCGCCGGCCTTGATGCCGAGTTTGCGCTCGCAATGGGCGACGAAACCATCCGCCCCTCGCAGCGCGCACGGCAGGTCATCGCACACGTCGATGACGGTTGTGCCCACCTTCTCCTCGTAGAACATCGTGTAGAAGCCGACCACCGACTTGACTTCCGTCGGGTCCAGATCGCAGATCGCGGCGACTTCGCGGATGGCCTCCGGGCTGCAGTAGCCGTATTCTTCCTGGGCCAGGTTCAGCAGCGGCATGACGGCGCTGCGCTTCGTGGGGTACTTCGCCAGCACCTTATCGATGTCGGCTGCGCGGTTGGTTCTCAGCATAATGGGTTGTACGAATACGAACGCGCGATCAGCGATCGACCTCGCCGAGCACGATGTCGACCGAGCCGATGATGCCGACCAGGTCGGCGATCAGCGCGCCATCCGACATCTGGGGCAGCGCCTGCAGGTTGCATAGCGACGGCGCGCGGAAGTGCACACGGCGCGGCTTGGGTCCGCCATCGCCATGAATGTAGACGCCGTATTCGCCCTTGCCGCTCTCGACGGCGAAGTAGACATCGGCATTTGGCCCGTGGAACCCCTCGGTCCACAACTTGAAGTGGTGGATGAGCGACTCCATCGAGTAGGCGATCTCATGTTTGGGCGGCGGCGAGAACTTGCGATCGTCGGTGATCACCGGCCCGGGAGGCAGCCGGTCAAGGGCCTGTTTGATGATCTTGAGGCTTTGGGTGAACTCGTCCAGCCGGCAGCGATACCGGTCGTAGACATCGCCCCGCGTACCCAGCGGCACGCTGAAGTCAAAATGGTCGTAGGACGAGTAGGGGAACGCTTTGCGGATGTCATAGTTGACCCCGCTCCCGCGCAAGCTGGGTCCGGTCATCCCCCAGGCGATGGCATCCGCTTTGCCAATGACGCCAATCCCAACCGTGCGCTCGCGCCAGATTGGGTTTTCCTTGAGCAGCCGTTCATACTCGATGATGCGCCCCGGGAAGACATCCATGACCTTGCGGACCAGCTCGAAGAAGACATCCGGCACATCGCGCCACAGACCGCCCGGGCGGAAATAACTCGACATCATCCGCGCGCCAGAAACGGATTCAAACACATCCAGCAGCAATTCGCGCTCGCGCATGCAGTACAAGAACACGCTCATCGCCCCGATGTCGAGGGCGTGCGTACCCAGCCAGACCAGATGGCTGTTCATCCGGGTGAGCTCGGACAGGATGACCCGCAAATACTGGGCCCGAAGCGGCACGTCGATTCCGCACAGTTTTTCGATCGCGCCGCAATACGCCAGATTGTTGATCATCGGCGCGAGGTAGTCGGTTCGATCGGTCAGCGGCAGGCCCTTGAGGTAGGTCTTGCCTTCGTGGGTCTTCTCGATGCCGGTATGCAGAAAGCCGATGTCCGGGATGCAGCTCACGACCGTCTCGCCATCAAGCTCGAGAAGCAGGCGCAACACGCCATGCGTCGACGGATGCTGCGGACCCATGTTGAGGAGCATGGTCTCGCCGGTGAACGCCCGCGGGCTGACCAGTTTCTTCAACTGCTCAACGGTGATGTCGAGCTGGACATCGGCGGTTTTTTCGAGGTTGTGGGCCGATTCCTCGACGCTGAGTTGGGTTTGATTCATCATTCCCCCGCGTGAATCTTGGTGTCGTCGATTCGCCGGCGATTGAAGCTGAAGGCGACCTCCTCGACGGTCACCGGGACTTCCTTCAACAGTGGGTGGCCCTGATAATCGGCCGGCATCATGATCCGGCGCAGGTCCGGATGCCCCTCAAACTGAATCCCAAACAAATCGTAGAGCTCGCGCTCGAGCCAGTTCGCATTCCGATAAACGCCCATGACGGTGGGCGCAACCCGATCGGCGCCGCTCAGCATGATCTTCACCCGCACGCGCAGGGCCCGTTCGAGCGAGGTCAATTGGTAGACCAGGGCGAAGCGCGGCTCGGCTGGAAAGAAGTCCACGCAGGTCTCATCGGTCAGCATCTCGAAACGCTCCGCATCCCGCAGATGCGTCAGCACTTCGACCAGACGCTCACGCGTCGTCAAGAGCGTCACCTCGTCGCGAAAGACAACCGTGTCGGTAACGGCATCGCCAAGGGCGGCCGCAAGAGTGTTTGATTCAGCCATGCCGGTTGATTAGGCCCACTTCTTGAGTGGCTCTTTTTTGATTTTTTCCTGAAGCTTCAGGATGCCATCGATGAGGGTCTCGGGGCGCGGCGGGCAACCGGCGATATAGACATCGACGGGAACAATCTCATCAACACCCTGCACGACGGCGTAGTTGTTGAATACGCCCCCGCATGAGGCGCAGTCACCCATGGCAATCACCCATTTCGGCTCGGGCATCTGATCGTAGAGATTGCGCAGCACGGGCGCCATCTTGCGGCTCACCCTGCCGGCCACAATCATGAGATCGCTCTGGCGCGGACTGGCGCGCATGAGCTCCATGCCAAAGCGCGAAAGGTCGTAGCGGCTCGCCTGGGTGCTCATCATCTCGATGGCGCAGCACGCCAGGCCGAACAACATCGGCCAAAGCGCATTGGAGCGCGCCCAGCCCACGGCCTTTTCGAGCGTCATCGTGACAACGCCCATGTCCCCTAGTTTCTGTTCGATTCCCATTCAGCTCCCCCCTACTTGTCCATCGTCTCCCACTCGAGCGCGCCCTTCTTCCATACCCAGACAAATCCAGCAACCAGGATTCCGGTGAAGCTCAGCATCGCGACAAACCCGCCCCATCCCAACTCGCGAAACGCAACGGCCCAGGGATAGAAGAAGATGATCTCGATGTCGAACAGGATGAAGAGCACCGCGGTCAAGTAGAACCGCACCGGAAGCCGGCGCTGCCCTGGCCCAATGGCCTTCATGCCGCTTTCATAGGGCTGCACCTTTGCCGTTTGACTCTGGTGGCGCTTCGGCCCGAAGAAAATCGAAATCGCCACGATCAACAGCGCGAGACCGGTGGCAAGCAGAATAAGGATGCCTACTGGCAGGTAGTCCGTCAGCATAAAACGATCGTGAATGTTATCACAAGCGATCGGATGAGAACGCTCTCACGGTCGCTTCATGATCCTGGCCACGCGGGCCGTTATGCTGGCCGTCAATCATGAAAATCGCCGCCGGTCTGCTGCCCATCGCCACACTCTTCGCCGCGTCCGCGATTGCCACGGGGGTGATCTTCGCCAACGACACGCTGGCCGGGGCAAACGTCCAAATGGCGCCTGATGGCGGTATCCGGTTGACGGTCGGAGCCCTGGGGCCCGCGGCGGTGAACGCCGACTCGGGCGAGAAAGAATCCCTGAGCGACGCCGAGCGGCTCGTCCTCGAGCGGGACGAGGAATTTCAGACCCGGTTGCGCGACGCCCTTCGCGGATC
>JAGOCU010000136.1 GCA_017998555.1 Thermoflexales bacterium | reverse complement strand
CCGATGAAGTTGATGCTGAGCACGGCCAGGGCAATCATGATGCCGGGCGCCAGCCAGAGCCAGGGCATGCCCTCCAAAATCGAGAGCGTCTGGGCATCCCGCAGCATATTGCCCCAGCTCGGAGTGGGCGCTTGCACGCCCAGACCCAGGAACGACAGCGACGCCTCCTGCAGGATGGCGTTGGCCATGCCAAACGTGGCCGCCACGGTGACCGAGCTGATTACGTTCGGGAAGAGGTGGCGGAACATGATCTGAATCGGCGGCACGCCGATCGAGCGGGCGGCCAGAACAAACTGCTGCTCGCGAAATGACAGGAATTGTCCGCGCACCAGGCGGGCGATGCCCGGCCAGGTCAGGATGCCGATCACGATCATCGTGTTGTAAATGCTGGGCCCCAGGACGGATGCGACGGTGATGATCATCACCAGTGACGGGAAGGTCATGACCATATCGGTGAATCGCATCAGCAGCAAATCGACCGTGCCGCCGGCGTAACCGGAAAGGCTGCCGATGACGACGCCAATCAAGGTCGAAATGGACACGGCGACCAGGCCCACCGACAGCGATACGCGCCCGGCATGGACGATGCGTGACCATACATCCCGGCCGGTCGTGTCCGTTCCCAGCCAGTGCGCGCTGCTCGGCGCGTTGCTCATGGCGTCCAGGTTCAGCTCGATGGGCGAGTAGCGCTCGATGGCGGGCGCGAGCACGGACATCAGGATCAGGGTGCTCAGCACGATCAGCCCGGCCATGGCCAGCTTGTGCCTGAAGAAGCGCTTGCGAGCCTTGATCCACAGGCTTTCGCCTTTGACCTTGAGCTCGAGACCAGGGGTGAGGGCGCGCGTTACCGTCGTCATCGTGGGGCCTCAGTCGTAGCGGATCCGCGGATCCACCCAGCTATAGACAATGTCGGTCAGGAGATTACTCGCCTGCACAATGATGGCCGACAGCAGCACGTAGCCCATGATCACCGGCGAGTCGCGGCCGGTGACCGCGTTGATGAACATCAGCCCGATGCCAGGCCACTGGAAGATGGTCTCGATGATGACCGCGCCGCCGAACAGCACCGGCAGAGACAAGCCAATGACCGTCACGATCGGGATCAGCCCGTTGCGCAGGATGTGCCGGGTGATGACCACCCACTCGATCAACCCCTTCGAGCGCGCGGTCCGCACGTAGTCGTTGTTCATCACTTCCAGGATGCTGGCGCGCGTATAACGCATGAAGGTTGCCGTCCGCACCAGGCCCAGGGCGAAAGCGGGCAGGGCCAGATGGCGCAGGTTATCCCCCAGCGAATACACTTCACCCGCGGTGGTGATGCCGCCGGTGGGAAAGAGCTTGAGCTGGATGGCGAACACATACACCAGCACCATCCCAAAGAAGAAGTCCGGGATGGAAATGCCAGTGAACCCGAGAAAGGTGAACGTGTAGTCCAGCCAGGAGTACTGCTTCAGGGCCGAGACAACGCCCAGGAACACCCCCAGCACGATCGCCAACAACAAGGCCACCCCCATCAACTGAAGCGTGGCCGGCAGGCGCGCGGCGATGACGGCGTTGACCGACTCGCCGCTCTGAAACGAGAACCCGAGCTTGCCCTGGACGAGCTGGCCCAGCCAGCGCCCGTATTGTTCATGGATGGGCAGGTCGAGGCCGAGCAGCCCGCGGCGCAGCTTGATCAGGTCCTCCGCCTGGGGGGTCTCGGATGAGATCATCGCCAGCACGGCATCGCCGGGCATCTTGGAGGCGATGAAGAAGACGATCAGCGTGATGCCGAACAGGATCGGGATGCTGACCAGGAGCCGGCGCAGGATGTAGCTGAACATGGGTGCTCGTCTCGGCGACTTGTGGGCCGGCCTGACAGGCGCGAGGCGCCTGTCAGGCTTGAGCCCGTCAGGGGTTTACTTGACTTCCCACTTCTCGACTTCGTTGTAGACCGGAACGTCGAAGATCAGGTTCGGCATCTGGGTGTAGTGCTCGGCGGGGCCGACCACCCGGTTGCTGAAAGCCATCGGGCGGACTTCGTACCACAGCCAGCCGCGCAGCATGTCTTCGTTGAAGATCTTCGAGATCTCCTGGTAGTACGGCGCGCGCTTCTCGCGGGCTGACTCGCTCAGGGCAAGGTCATAGAGTTCATCCACCCGCTTGTTGCAGTAGCTGAACGCAAGCTGCGAACCGCAGCGGCTGGTCAGCGCGCCCAACGACGGGTCGAGCCCCTGGCCATTTGCGAAGTAACCCATTTCGAAAGTGCCGTCCTTGTAGACGACCTGGATTTCGGCCGGGTTGAGCAGGCGCGGCACTACGTTCACACCCACGGCTGCAAGATAGGACTGGATGGCGGTGACGGTATCCTTGTTGACCTGATCGGCATAGTAGTAGATGAAGTCAACCTTGCGGCTGGAGTCCCAACCCGCCTCGGTGAGGAGCTGCTTGGCCTTGACCGGATCGTACTTGTAGGGGTTCAGCGTCGCCGGCTGGGCCCAGGCGGCCGGGAACATCGTGTTCGAGATCTTGCCGGTGCCCTTCTTGACTGTGGCGATGATCTTGTCGCGGTCAATGGCGTAGACCATGGCCTGGCGAATCTTGGCATCCTTGAAATACGGCTTGGACAGATCGAACTGCAGGTAGGACGGCAGACCGGCGTCCATATTGGCCAGCACGGTCATGTTTGGCACCTTCTGCATGCGCTCGATGTCGCTCACCGGCACGCCGCCGCCTTCGTAGGACATGACGTCGACCTCGCCGGCCGACAGCGCGTTCAGAATGGAGGGAATATCGGCGAAGATCTGATAGATCATGCGCTCGGCCTTGGGCTTGCCGAGGAAGTAGTCATCGTTGCGGGCAAGCTCGATGTACTGATCCGGGACGTACTTGGTCCACTTGAACGGGCCCGTCCCGACCCGGTTCTGGGTCCAGTACGGAGCCTGCTGCAACTCGGTCACCTTGATTCCGCCCAGAATGTGCTTGGGCAGGATGGAGATGGAGATCTGCTGCAGTTCGACCCACAGCGGGCGCACACCGACCAGCTCGATCTTGACCGTCGCTGGGTCGACTTTGCTGACGCCCGCCAGACTGGTCGCCTTGCCATCCCGGAACTCCTGATAACCCAGGACGTCGACGAGCTTGGCCGCATAGACCGAAGCGACGGCCGGGTCGGCAAACAGGTTGAACGAAAACACGACGTCGTCGGCGGTGAAGGGCGTGCCGTCATGCCACTTCACACCCTGGCGGAGCTTGAAGATCCAGGTCTTTCCGGCGTCGGGGGTGCTCCACGACTCGGCGAGAAGCGGCTTGACGCCGTTGCCCGTCCAATTCACGTGGGCGAGGCCCTGCAAAACGGTCTCATCCAGGCGGCGGCCACAGGTCGTCCACAACGGGCCGGCCATGCAGCCGGTCCGGAAGGCCTGGCGGATCGTGCCGGCGGCCCCGGAGGCGGCGGGGGCCGCGGTGGCGGCAGCGACAGGCGCCGTGGTGGCGGCGGGTTTGGCGACGGCAGTCGGCGCCACGGCTGTGGCCGGGGCGGCGCATGCGCTGAGCAGGGTGGCCACGATCAGGGCGCCGGCTGCGGCAACAAATGGTTTACGAGCGAACATGTCGAATCCTCCTTGAGGTGATTGGGGCCGACGAGCGCAGCGCGCCCGCGGTGTCATGTGGTCAGGCGTGATGACACGCCACGAGATGGGGCGCGCCAGGGAGCGCGCCGGTTGCGCCCAGATCGCGCAGCGGCGGATCCGCCTGTCGGCAGAGGTCAGTCGCGATCGGGCAACGCGGGTGAAAACGGCACCCCGCCGGCGGTTTGGAGGGATTGGGCACGTCGCCCTCCAGAATGATGCGCTTGCGGGCGCGCTCGCGCTTTGGATCCGGTGTCGGAATGGCCGACAACAACGCGCGCGTATAGGGATGAAGCGGCGTGTCGAAGACCGGATCCCGATTGCCGAGCTCCACAATGCGGCCCAGATACATGACCGCAACCCGATCGCTGATGTAGCGCACCATCGACAGGTCATGCGAGACCATCAGATACGTCAGGCCAAGCTGCGCCCGCAGGTCAGCCATCAGGTTCACCACCTGCGCCTGGATCGACACGTCGAGGGCCGAGATCGGCTCATCGGCCACGATGAAGGCCGGATTCGTGGCGAGGGCGCGAGCCAGGCCGATGCGCTGGCGCTGGCCGCCCGAGAACTCATGCGGGTAGCGGTTGATGAACGACGGGTTGAGCCCAACGATCCGCATCAACTCTTGCGCCCGGTCGCGCCGCTCGGCGGGCGCGCCGATCCTGTGCACGTTCAGCGGTTCAATGACGATGCTGCCAACCGTCATGCGCGGATTGAGCGAGGAATACGGGTCCTGGAAGACCATTTGCATATGCCGGCGCAGCGCCCGCAGCTCACCCTGCCCCAGGGTTGCCAGATCGCGATTCTCGAACAGGATATGCCCGGCGGTGACGTCCAGCAGCCTCAGCATCGCCAGGCCCGTCGTCGACTTGCCGCAGCCGCTCTCGCCGACCAGCCCCAGCGTTTCGCCGCGATAGAGATCGAAGGACACCCCGTCCACCGCGCGCACAGCCCCGACCTGGCGCTTGAGCAGGCCGCGCCGGATGGGAAAGTGAACCTTCAGATCCTTGACCTGAACCAGCTTTTCCGGGAGGGGGGTCATAGCGGCTCTCCGTAATGGGTGATCCGGATCAATTCGTCGGAGCGCCAGCACCGCGAGGTTTGGCCCGGCCCGAGCGCGATCAGCGGCGGGAGCGCCTCGCGGCACTGATCAACGGCATAGGGACAGCGCGGCGCAAAGGGGCAGGCGTCGGGCTTGCGCCGCAGGTCGGGCGGCATGCCGTCGATGGACGACAAGCGGCCCTGATCGCGGCCCTCGAGCTTGGGAATTGCGTTGAGCAGACCGAGGGTATACGGATGGCGCGGGCGCTCAAAGAGCGCATCCACCGGCGCCTGCTCGACGATGTGGCCGCCGTACATCACCGCCACCTTGTCCACCATGCCCGCGACCAGGGCCAGGTTGTGGCTGATCCAGATGATCGCCATCCCGAGTTTCTGCTGCAGACCGCGCACCAGTTCCACGATCTGGGCCTGGATGGTGACATCGAGGGCGGTGGTCGGCTCATCGGCGATCAACAGGCTCGGGTTGCACGAGAGCGCCATGGCAATCATCACCCGCTGACGCTGCCCGCCGGAAAACTGAAAAGGGAAGTCGTCGATGCGCTCTTGCGGGCGCGGCAGACCCACCAGATCCAGCATTTCGATTGCCCGCGCGCGGGCGGCCCTGCGATCCAGGCCCAGATGCGGCTGGATGGACTCGGTCAGTTGCAGACCGATGGGCAGGACCGGGTTGAGCGACGTCATTGGATCCTGGAAGATCATGGCAATGCGCTTGCCGCGGATCTTGCGCATCTCCTCGTCCGGCAACTTGAGCAGATCGCGACCCTCGAAGATCGCCTGTCCCCCTTCGACGCGGCCGGGCGGATAACGGATCAGGCCCATGATCGACATCACGCCAACGGATTTCCCCGATCCGCTTTCGCCGACGATGGCCATCGATTCGCCGGCGTCAAGGGTGTATGAAATCCCGTTGACGGCGTGAATGGTCGCGCCATCCGAATAGAAACGCGTGACGAGGTCGCGGACTTCAAGCAAGTGCGGCATCTTGGCTTCTTGTCAGGAATCGCCCGGCGCGCCCGCGGGGCTGCCGGGATGCGCGGCATGGTCCAGACGAATTTCGATGTTGCGAAAGTGGGCGCGCATGCGCTCCTGGGCGAGCGGCGCGTTTCGCGAGCGCACCGCGGCGAGGAGTTCACGGTGGGCCTGGACGGTTGCGAGGGGGTTCGCATCCTCGCCAATGGTCTGGCGGGGCAGCGCGTTGTAGACCACCCAGAAGATATCGATCAGGCTCAGAAGCGATGCGTTGCCGAGGGCGGTATACAGCAGCCGGTGATAGCCGCGATCCTCCTCCGAGGATTGCTCGCGGACAGCGGCCTTTTTCTCCCAGGTATTGAGCAGAATCTCGATTTGGTCGAGTTGGTCTTCGGTGATGACCAGGGCGGCCTCGGCCACCGCCGAACCCTCGAGCCATTCGCGGATCTGGAGAATCTCGGTGGCTTTTTCGGGCTGGAAGACAAGACCGTACGACAGGAAGTCAAAGATCGAATCGAAGTTGAAGGGCCGCACGCGCACGCCATCGCCCTGACGGACCTCGACGATGCCCAGGGATTCCAGCGACTTGATGGCCTCGCGCACCGAGCCCCGGCTGACGCCCAGGTCATCGGCAAGCTGGCCTTCAGGCGGCAGGAGATCGCCAGGGCCAAGCTTCCGATCCGTGATGAATTGCTTGATTTGGTCCTGAATGGCCC
>JAGOCU010000135.1 GCA_017998555.1 Thermoflexales bacterium | reverse complement strand
TCGCTCAGGATGTCGCCGAAGAGATTCTCGGTCGCGATGACATCGTATTGGCGCGGGTTGCGGACCAGGTGCATGGCGCAGGCGTCGGCGAGCACATCCTCGTATTGCACATCCGGATACTCGGCCGCGACCTCGTGGGCGATCTCGCGCCACAGCCGGCCCGTGGCCATGACGTTGGACTTGTCGGCCTGGGAGACTTTCTTCTTCCGGCCGCGGGCGAGTTCGAAGCCCACCCGCATCAGACGGCGAACTTCCTCCTCGGTGTAGGCGGTGGTGTCGACGGCGGCCCGGTTGGGCTTGCGTCCGCTGCGGCCCTGGGGCTTGCCAAAATACGCCCCGCCGGTGAGTTCGCGCAGGATGATCAGATCGACCCCCCTCACGACTTCGGGCTTGAGGGTCGAAGCGTCGATGAGGGCGTCGTAGACCTTGACTGGGCGGATATTGGCAAAGAGCTTGAGGCCTTTGCGCAACCCGAGCAGGCCCTGTTCGGGCCGAACCTTGGCCTTCGGATCCTGGCGCGGCCCGCCCACGGCCCCGAGCAAGACCGCATCGGAGGCCTTGGCCTTGGCCCAGGTGTCGGCCGGCAAGGCCTTGCCGGTCTTCTCGATCGCGCCAATGCCAAGCAGAGCGGTATCAAGCTTCACGGTGTGGCCGCGCTTCCTGGCGATTGTCTGAATGACGCGCACACCCTGCGCGACGACTTCGGGACCAACATAGTCACCGGGGAGGACGCAAATTCTCAGTTCCATGATGTTTGCTGATGTCTCCCAACAGACCCGGATTCCCGAGGCGATACCTCCCCAGCGAAGCCGGGGAGGTATCGCCTCGGAAGATGGTTCTGTCAGGAATTCTTAGGGCTAAAAACAGGCCGCCGCCTGCAACGGCGGGCGGCGGATGAGAGCGGGCAACGGGACTTGAACCCGTGATCTTCTGCTTGGAAGGCAGACGCTGTAGCCAACTCAGCTATACCCGCGTGGCTGGGATTTTAACATTACGGCGCGTGCATGCCGGCTTCGCCGGCATGCACGCGCCGCTCAACCCTCTTCCGTCTTCAGTTCGTCAAGCTGGCGCAACTGCGGCAGGCCCAGCGCGACGAGGACGACGACGATGAGGGTGCCGATGCCCCCGCCGACGACGGACAGCACCGGGCCAAAGAGCTGGGCGGTCAGCCCGCTCTCAGCGGCTCCCAGCTCGTTGGAGGAGCTGATAAAGACGCGCTCGACGGCGCTGACGCGGCCGCGCATGACATCGGGCGTGCGCATCGGAACCAGGGCGCCACGGATGACCATGCTCACCATGTCAAAGGCCCCGGTGAAGGCCAGCGCCACGGCCGACAACCAGAAAGAGGTTGACAGGCCAAAGACAATCGTCGCAGCCCCGAAACCGGACACGACGATGAGGAGCAGCTTGCCGGCTTTGCGAATGGGCGGGAGCTGGGTCATCACCAGTGACATGATGATGGCGCCCGCGGCTGGCGCGGCGCGCAGCAGGCCGAATCCGTCGGGGCCGACATTGAGGACGTCCTTGGCAAACACCGGGATCAGGGCGACCGCGCCGCCGAAGAGCACGGCAAACAGGTCGAGGGTGATTGCGGACAGGATCATCTTCTCGCGAAACACAAACCGCGCGCCGGCGAGGACATCCTTGAGCGTGGCGGCCTCATGCGACGGCGGCAAGCGCCTGACGTTCAAAGACCACACACAAGCGGCGATGACGAGGGAAAGGATGGCCGAGATCACATAGCCCAGGGTCGCGCCCAGGTTGAGCGGCCCTCCGCTGATCTGGATGGGCGCCATCACCGCGATCAGGCCGCCGGCGACGGCAGGCGCGATCATCGCAGCCAATTGAAACGAAGTCATCTCCCAGGTGACGGCATTGCCGAAAGCGGCGCTGGGCACGCTCAGGGGCAGGAAGGCCCCGAAGGCCGGGTTGTTGAAGGTCCGGGCGGCGCTGGTCAGGGTGATGACGGCCAGGATCAGGGGGATCGGGCCGCGGGTGAACGACAGGGCGGCCAGGCCCAGGGCGGCAATGACTTCAACCAAGCGGGCCAGTACGGCGACTTTCTTTCGATCAAAGCGGTCCGCGACGTGACCGGCCGGCAGCGCAAGCAGCAGGACGGGCAGGAACTCCACCAGGCCAACCGTGGCGAGGACGAGCTTGTCATTGGTGCGCTCGTAGAGCTCCCAACTCAGGGCAGTCGTCTCGAGAAATGAGCCAATGATGCTCAGGGTGGACGCCACCAGGATCAATCGAAAGTTGCGGTGGCGCAGCGCAACATAGGGATCGTAGCGACTCAAGGCAGGCGATCCGGAAGCTCGGGCTGGGCGTTGACGGCGACGTTGATCTGGACGCTGATGTCGCGAATGGCGAGCGATACACCAAAGAGCGGCACGCTCACCCGAACCGGTCCGTCATTGACAACGGTGATGCGCACCCGGCCGCCCGGATCGGTCGTCACCTGGGCGAGCGGCGCCCCGCTCTGCTCGTCGGCCACCCGAATTGACACGCCCCCGATCCCCTCGTTGAGATCATCGGCGAGATTGCGATTGGTGTCGCCGAACACGGCCAGGTCCAAGGTCACCGTGCGCGGGGGCGGAGCCGTGGTCGGCGTGGCCGCGGCAGCGCGCGCCGGATCGACCGGGCGGAAGACCAGGTTCTGGGCCGGGCGATTGGTGGGGAATGGCGTATAGGTCGGCTCAGGCGGCAGCGGCGTCGATGGGACGAAGGGGGGGGAGGTGGCTGCCGGTGTATTGGTGGCCAGGGGCGTGGCGGTGTTGGGCAGGCCGATCGTACAACGGAAAGAGTAAGTCCTGCCACCGGACTCGGTGGCGTTGGTCGGATTGACCTGGCCTACGAGCGCGTAGGCATTGCCGGTGTATGCCGAAAGCCACGAGAAGCGGCTGCGGAAATTGCCCTTCGAGCGCTCGTCGGCGGAGACATCGTCGTTCCCGCCGATGCCGACCCGATCACCGTTGTAGACGATGATGTTGGTGTCGGCGCCCCCGCCCAGATCGTCGGTCTCGCAGGTGTAGAACACGCCCTGCTTCACGGGCAGTTTGAAATAGTCGTTGTCCGTGTCCGAGGCCGAGCTGGGGTTGATGGGCACGAAGTTCAGGCCATCGATCTTGGCTCCCGGCGCGATCAGGCTGGCATAGTCGAAGCTGCCGTTGTACTCGAGACGGTCGGGTGAGCCCGGGAACGAGGTCGGGGTCGGCAGGATGGGCGTTGGCGTCGCCGTGGCGGGCAGGACCTCGAGCAGTTTCAGTGAATAGGTCTGGCTGGCCGCCCGCGGCGATTGGTCAGAGTTGCGCACGAGCAGCCAATAGATACCGTCACCGTTGGCGGTGAAAGTCACCTTCGAACCGCGCTGGCCTGTCTGCCAGCGGTTGTTCTGATCGATCAAACGCGTTGGCGCGCCCGCGCCCGAGACCAGAGGTTCATAGACATACAGCGTGGTCTCGACCCCCGGCTGGACGTTTTCGGTCGAGGCTTCGTAGACGCTGCCGCCACGGGCGAAGAAGTAGACATAGTCGAATTCGTTGGTCGGGGTGAAGCTCAGCCCCGCGACCGTCTGGCCCACAGAAATGAAACTTGGCAGGCCATTGGCATGCCCGGACGCCGTCTGCGCTTCGGTGATCGTGTTGTTGGGCTCAAGCGAGTCCGCGCCAGCGATGACCGGCGCGCTCGGGGTCGGCGTCGGAGTACTGGTGGGGACAGGCGTAGCGGTTGGCGCCACAGGACCGGTGCCGCAAATGTAGACGTCATAGTCATACTGCCAGGCATTCGTCAGGATTTGGGCATTCACGAGCGCGAGCCCCAATTGGTACTTGCCAGGCACTGACGTATAGAACGAAAGGGTCGGAGAAATGCCCTGCAGCGGCGCCGGAGAGACATCGAAGTTGCTCGGAGACTTGAGCTGCACGTTGAATATCAACGGGATGCTGGCTTCCTGGTTTCGAATTCCGATGGTGTAGAAGTAGCCCGAAGACAGTTCGATGCTGTACCAATCCAGGTCGAACGAAGGATTCACGTACTGGTAAAAATTGGCGCTGGCGATGATCCTCAAATAGTCGGTAAAGTCGGGGTTCGTTCCGCATTGAATGGGGCCAAACGGAAAGCCGGGATTCAATTCGCGCGCCTGGCTTTGGAAATTGTTGATCTCGTAGGTGTCGGAGTAGGGTTCGGTATTCGTCACCCGTGGCGCCAGAGGCGCATTCAAGGATGCGGGCGCTGCGCTGACGACCTGCGCGTCAAGCGACGCGAATACCCACACAAGGCCAGAAACGATCGCCATCAGTGCGATCAGGCCGGGGAGACGGCCCCAGAGCCGCGAGCGAGTAATGAGTTCCATGCGCGTTGAAGGGTTACTTTACCACTGGCGGCGGGGAATTTGCGGCCGGGTAGCCGAAGGCAATGCCTTCGGCTACCCGGCCGCCTACGAAGCAGCAGCCCTCTGACGCGCCTGAACCTGGGAGGTAGGCGCCGGACTGCTTCAACAGCGACGAGCCGATGGCGCCTACCTCCCAGGTTCAGGCAGGCTCAGCCCGGCTCTCGAGGCCGGACCGGTCGAGGACAGTGATCTTGCCGGCCTCAAGGCCAATCAGACCAAGACCTTCCAGGATCTTGAGTGTGCGGCCGACCATCTCGCGCACGGTACCCACCTGGCTGGCCATTTCGGTCTGGGTCAAGGTCACGACCTCTTCGCCACGCTCGGCAGATTCCGCCCGATCAAGCAACAGCCGGATCAGGCGCGATTGCACGGTATGCAGGGCCAACTCATCCACCAGGCGAACCAGGTGGCGCTGGCGGCGAGCCAGGTCCTTCATCATGATCAAGGCGAGCCGCGGTTCGCGGGCCAGCAATGCTCCAAACGCCTCGACCGTGCAGACGAGCGTGTCCACCTCAGTCAGCGCCTGCAGGCTGGCCGGACAACGCCCGCCATCGATCAAAGGCACCAGATTCACGTGGTCACCCGGGCCGGCCACATGCATGACCTGCTCGCGGCCGGTGGTCGCGGTGCGAAAGACCTTGACCCGCCCGCGCAGAACGATATACATGGCCTCGGCCGGATCACCCTCCACCTGCAGCACCTGACCCGGGTCAAACCGGCTGAGTGTGGCGGCCCGAGCCATCAGCTCGACCCACTCGCGCGGCATCGACAGGCTGGCCGCCATGGGTTTCATGAGCGCCTGGATGTGACCCGGCGGCATGGTGATGGGTGTGCCGTGCATGATTCTCTTGAAGTGTGACTTAAGTCATAGCGCCGCGGCGGACGCTGCTCTAGTCTGATTGGCGTATGTCCGAAGACGACAAGTGTAGCGCGTGCGGGGCCTGCCTCAAGACAGGGCTCAGCCGGATGGAAAGCGAGCCCGCGCCGCATTGCGCCGTGTGCGGGGCGGCCATGGCCACGATCGAAGTCGAACAGCCCTACACGATCGAGTTCGCCTCTGATCAACGCGCTGCACGTCATCCGAAAACGAGGGGCGAGATCACACTTCCCGCGCTTCGCGCCGGGATGCTGAGCTCGCCGGATGTTTTTTGGACTGCCACTACACAAGAAGGAGAAACCCCATGAAGTTCCGCGTGTCCCCCGTGATCGGCATCCCGCTGTCGATCCTGCTGTTTCTGAGCGCCTGCGCGCTGTTTTCACAGGTCTACACCTGGCTCGTGCCCGAGCCCAGGAAAGCGGCGGTTGTCCCACCCACCGCCGCCCCAGCCACGAACGCCGCGGTTGCGCCCGCCAAAACCGCCGCTCCGGTGGCCGTGGCCGCGGTGCCGGTCTCAAACCCGGCCGCCCCGCCCGCCCAGGCCACTCCGGCCAAGGTCGAGGGGCCGGTCATCGACACCCTCGATTTGAAGGGTGTCGATATCGGATACAGCCCGAACAACTTCCTGGTCGAAAAGGCCGGTCGTTACAAGATCAGACTGATCAACAAAGGGACCATCATCCATGACGTGACGTTTGCTGATGGCACCCAGATCATCGCCAAAGCAGGCGAAACGGTCGAGGGCGACGTCATGGTCCCGCCGAACGGGCTGGCCTTCATCTGCTCGCTGCCCGGCCACAAGGAAGCCGGCATGGTCGGCGCCATCTCGGTCAAGGGTTCGGCGGCCGTCGCCAATGCGTCGGGCGGAAGCGACCATGGCGGACCCGCGCCCTCAACCGACATCCTGCCCGACCCCAAAGCCGCGGCGCCCGTGCTCTACAACCCCGTCGCGCCCAAGGCGCTGGCCGGCACAACGCACGACATCGATCTCATCGTCAAGGAAATGCCGATGACGGTGGCCAAGGGCTTTGTCCAGGCAGTCTGGACGTTTGGGGGCACGGTCCCGGGCCCGGTCATCCGCGCCAAGGTCGGCGACACCATTCGAATCCATCTCAAGAATCCAAAGGAAG
>JAGOCU010000004.1:21259-24290 GCA_017998555.1 Thermoflexales bacterium | reverse complement strand
CGACGACGCTCAATTGCTTGGAATCGGTCAGCCCACGCAGCCGCCGCATCGTAGCGGGTTCGAGCGGCAGGATCACCGCGCCCGCGGCGACAGGACCCGCCCACGCGCCTCGGCCCGCCTCATCAACGCCGGCCACCGGCGAGCATCCTGCCGCTACCAGGGCGCGCTCGTGACGCAGGCTCGGGCGGGCGGCGGGTTTCGGTGAAGCTGGCCGCGAACGGCGCGCGCTGGGCATGCGCGCTAGTCGCGCCGGTAGGCGCCGCGCAAGTCCGCCAACCGGATCTGGCCGAGTTCCATCACCCCGCGGAGCGAGTCACGGACCAGGTTCACCCGTCTGGAGTGTTGGTAATCCCACGCGACCGGCACTTCGCGGACCTTGTAGCCCAGCCGCTTGGCGACAAACAAGAGCTCGACATCGAATCCAGCCGTGACCTTGGCGCCCACGGTTTCATGGGCTTCGGAGTTCTTGTAGAAATGCAGGTGATCGAGGATGGGCCCGACCGCGCTGCCGCGAAATGCCTTGAAACCACATTGGGTGTCGGTGATTTCACTGAAGCCCAGGATGATGTTTCGCAGGATCATCTGACCCCGCGACATGACCAGCCGCCAGAAGGGCGCATTGCGCCGGTAGGTGCCGCGCGAGCCGATCACCACATCGTAGCCCCTCTCGAACCAGGGCAGAACGAGTTCCACCTCCGAAAGCGGCGTGGCCTGATCCATGTCGCTGAACAGGACAATTTCGCCCTGGGCGGCCAGCATCCCCGTCGAAACGGCGTAGGCCTTGCCGCGGTGTGGATTGCGGATCAGCCTGAATCGCGCATGCGCGTGAACATAGGCCTCGATCAGGGCGGCCGTGCTGTCGGCGCTCCCATCGTCAACGACGATGACTTCGCTGTCGTATGGTTGGGCGGCCAGGTAGGCTTCGACCGTGTCGAGCGCGCCTCTTTCGAGGTTTCCTGCTTCGTTGAAGGCCGGGATGACCAGACTGAGGCGCGGCTTCATGCGAACGCGATTATAGATGCGAAGACGCGCTCAGGCCAGCCCCGATCGGATCACGGTCGCATACGCTCGGATGCGCTCGGCGCGCAGGCTGCGCTTGTGCCCAATCAGCCACTTGCAGGCTTCCACGGCAAGCTGCGCTTCAAATCCGGCCAGGAGCACGGCGCGCACCACGGCGGCGGCGGCGCGGCCATGGTGCTTCGCAAAGTAGCGCACCCGGCTTGTGTTGAAGCGCAGTGTTCTCAGGCCCGACACCTTGTCGCTGCTCTTGGCCTCGAAGTGGATGAGGGTGGCGCCTGGATACCATATGACCGCCCAGCCCTGAGTCTTCATCCGGCGGCACCAATCGATTTCTTCCGAATACATGAAGAAGTTGGCTTCATCCAGCCCGCCTACCTGATCGATGGCCCGCCAGCGCGTCAGCATCGCCGCGCCAACCACCCAATCGACGTCGCAGGGAAGATCTTCCGACGCGTCGCGCACGAAGAAGCGGTTGAGCAGACCCGGCGGGGCCAGCCGCTGCAGCCACGTGCTCTCGAAGAGTCCGGTTGCCAGGGTCGGAAAACGGCGCCGCGATGACTGCGGGCTGCCGTCGCCGTAGACCAGGCGCGGACCGATGACACCGGCATCCGGCCGCTCGCGCGCAAACGCCAGCAGCGCCTCAAGCGCGCCGGGTGTGACGACCGTGTCTGGATTCAGCAGCAGCGCAAATGAATCGGGATCACCCGGGTCAAGCGCTTTTCTCGCGGCGGCCAGCCCATCGTTATTGCCGCCGGTAAACCCGCGGTTTGTCGGGTTTGCCACCAGCCGGACCTGGGGAAACTCCGCGGCCACCATTTGGGGCGTGCCATCCGCGCTGGCATTGTCGACCACAATCACCGTCATGGCCTCATGGGCAGGCGCGTGGCGCTGAAGCGAGCCCAGGCAGTCGCGAAGCAGATCCTTGACGTTCCAGCTGACGATGATAACGGTCAGCATTCAAACACCGCCGGCCTAAACCACCCGTCGCGCGTATTCGTCGACCAGCCCGATCAGCGCGGCCCGGTGCGGGCTGTCGGGGAACACGCGCAGCGCCAGGACGGCGCGCTGTCCGGCTGAGCTCGCTTCGTGGCGGGCCGCCTCAATCGCGTCTGAATGCCGAATCCGGTCGATCAGCCGGTCATACGTCACACGATCGCACTCGCCGCGCAGGGCGCAGGCCAGATCGGGGTCGGACCCATGCGCCTCGGCGTAGCGCAACGTGGGCAGGGTGATCAACCCGCGCCGCAGATCACTTCCGACCGGTTTGCCGACGACGCGCTGCTCGCCGGTGAAATCGAGAATATCGTCGATGATCTGGAAACCCATGCCAAACTCGCGGCCAAACTCCCGCAGCGCCTCCGTTTGGCGCGGGCTGGCCCCGCACACACTTGCCATCGCCGTCGTCGCGAGGACGAACATCGAGGCCGTCTTTGCATAAATCCGGCGGACGTAGTCGTCGTGGGTGCTGCGGGTTTCCCAGTCTGAAAAGCCCTGGCGCAACTCGCCCGCCACCATCACGCACAGGGTGTCGGCGAAGATCGACATCGCTTCGACACTGTTGGCCTGTGACGCGAGTTTCGCGGCATAGGCGAACAGAAAGTCCCCGGTCAGCACCGTCGCGGCGGGCGTCCAGGCCGCATTCAGGGTTGCGGCTCCGCGCCGCATGAGCGATCCGTCGATCAGATCATCGTGGACGAGGGTCGCGGTGTGCAGCATCTCCACCGCCCCGGCCAAATGCACCGCGTTCGAGCCGGGCGGGATGTCGCCGAGCATGCCGGCCACGAGCAATGCGATTGTCGGCCGAATGCGTTTGCCACCGCTGTTGAGGATGACCTCAACGGCCTGGCGCAACCCGTCGGGCTCGACATCCGGCAGGTCGTGGATCACGGACTCCACCCGCTTCAGCGCAGGGCCGACCAGATCCGCCGCCGTCGGCTTGTCCAAATGTGCGGGCGGTGTCTCGTAGGTGGAAGCCATGGGTGCGATTGCGGTGGTCATTGTACCTGTCCCT